>QMPN01000016.1 GCA_003648575.1 Bacteroidota bacterium | reverse complement strand
TTTATACAGGGGATGGATATTTTTCCCTTTTACCGAGATCTTAGCCATCATCGGAAATGTTACACCATAGTTCAGTGTGCAAAATTCCTTGATATCTTCATTAGTGCCGGGTTCCTGCTTCAGAAAATTATTGGCCGGGAATCCGATAATTGTAAAATCATCCCCGCCGTATTCTTCATAAAGCTTTTGAAGGTCAGCATACTGTTTCGTAAACCCGCATTTCGATGCTACATTGACTACAAGCACTTTTTTTCCCTTGAACTCTTCAAGACTGATCTCTTCTCCATCGATAGTTTCTACCGTAAAGCTGTGAAAATTTGTATCCTGGCTTTGAAGGCCGCTAAGAGCGGAAAATATAATTGCTGACATGATTAATATTGCTTTCATTAGAATAGTTTAATCAATTAACGGATACCATATACTAATGTTCAGTGCCTGCTGAAAAATGAAAGTTTCCTCCTACCTTTGCAGCCTAAAATGATCTTAAATCTTTCACTCATAAGGCAACTCAATCCGGAGGAAAAGAAAGCATTCCGCCTGCACATGATCTATTCTGCTATTGATGGGATCATTATGGGAGTGATCGCCTTGAATGAGTATGTTTTCATCCACAGCCTGAGGGGATCAAATTACCAGCTGGCGTTTTTGTTCCAGTTCTCTGTGGTCTTGTTCACATTCCTATTTGTTTTTAATCAGTTTCGTAAGCGAATAGCCAACAAAAGAAAAATGTTGAGGGTTACAGGCCTCGTAACCAGATTGCCTTTGGTTCTCTTATTGTTGATACCGGCACATGAATCGGCCCTTAGCGGTCAGTCAATCTGGCATTATCTCTTCCTCTTTGTTTTTCTTATATATTTTTCAGGTAATATTATCATATTTCCGGCTATTAATGTATTGTTAAAGACCAATTACCGGCATGAGAATTTTGGCAAGTTGTACAGCTATGCAAGCTCACTCAGCAAGATCATTCTACTGATATCGACTTTCGCCTACGGCTTATTGCTGGATGCTGATAATTTTGCTTTCAGGTATGTTTTTCCGTTTATAGGCTTGCTGGGGGTTATCTCGCTGTACGTCCTTTCTGAAATTGATTATTCTAAGGTTGTTCAGCACCCACAAGCATTGAAATTCAGAGATTCGATCAAAGAATCATGGAGGAATACTGTCAATATCCTCAAGACCAACAGACCATACCTGCACTTCGAGATCGGATTTATGTTCTATGGCTTTTCATTTATGATCTCGGTTACTATCATCAATATCTTTTTCCAGGATGCACTGCACTTAAACTATACGAGCGTGGCTTTTTATAAAAATGCCTACAATATCCTGGCCATTATCCTGCTTCCGTATTTCGGTAAACTGCTGAGTAATATTGATCCCAGGCGCTTTGCGGCTATTACTTTTTCCGCACTTTTCATGTATATCTTTTTCTTGTTGATGACAGATTATTTCCCCGGACATGTGGAGATATGGGGCATTAAAGTATACTATATGCTGATTCTTTCTTTTCTCTTTTACGGGATCTTTGCCGCCACCATGGCACTGCTCTGGTTCATCGGATCTGCTTACTTCTGCAAGCCTGAAGAGGCGGACGATTACCAGTCTGTGCATCTTTCCCTTACCGGGGTACGGTCCATATTCGCCCCTATATTCGGTATTTACTTTTATGAGCTGATAGGTTTCTCTGGAACATTCATCATGACCATGGTGGTACTGTTGATAGCTATGGGCCTGATGCGCTGGTCGTACAGGAGGGATAGTTTACAGGTGCAGAAATAGATACATTCATCTCACATTCAGGGAAGGGGTATTGTTGCATTGATTCACTGTTTCATTGTCTCACTGTTTCACTGTTTCATTGTTTTTTTATCCGCCGAAGCTCAGGCGAAGGCGGGTATTGCTTCTCTGTTCCATTGATATTTCTTTAGTAGTAAGACATTCTGCGGGTGGAAGTGCGTTTGCAAGCCAGTCCTTCCGCCCTTTGGTTTTTTTGTCTTGTAATCCTGTTTTTGCTGTAACCTTTTGCGTTCATTTTGGTAAAATACAGGACCAGAGACACTAAATTAACTACAAACCAAAATGGATTAACGGCCTCCGATTTGTGCGGAGGCTTTTTTTATTGCCAACTTCAAACTTCTGACTTCGCTTTTCAAACTTCTGACTTCGCTCTTCAAACTTCTGACTTCATTTTTCAAACTTCTGACTTCCTAAGTTCTTTTCCGCAAACCTTACAAAAGTTGGCATCCTTATCATGGTCGGTATTGCCGCATTCTGAACAGCCTACGCATTCGGTACCAGCCTTTGTCTTTTGTTTCCGGCTCAGCTCTGCGGTGATGATGCCGGTAGGAACTGCAATGATGGAATAACCAGTGAGCATGATGATGGAAGCAAGGGCTTTACCCAGTGCGGTGATCGGTGTAATATCTCCATATCCTACTGTGGTTAGCGTAATGATGGCCCAGTATATGCTTTCCGGGATACTCCTGAAGCCATTTTCAGGCCCTTCAATCAGGTACATGGCTGCTCCCATAACAACAACGATGGCCATCACGGCTGAGAGAAAAACGGCAATCTTGTGTCTGCTGGCCTTCATGGAGGCAACCAGGTGGCTGGAGGCGCCTATAAAACGGTAAAGTTTTAATATCCTGAAAATACGTAGCAGACGTAAAACCCTGATAATGATAAGGTATTGATAACCTATAAGGAATATACTGATATATGTAGGGAGGATGGCAAGGAGGTCAATAATACCATAAAAGCTTGTGACATATTTGAGTTTGGAAAAAGTAGTGGAGATCCTGAGGACATATTCAACCGTAAAGAGTATCGTAAACACCCACTCAGCAACAAGGAGTGCATATCCGTATTCAAGATGTATCCAACTTACGCTGTCGAGCATGACCACAATGATGCTCAAAATAATGGCAATCATCAGGATGATGTCGAATAACCTTCCTGCCTTGGTATCGGTGCCGAAGATGATATCGTGCAATACTGTTTTTCTGCTCATGAATTTTGAATTGATACAAAGATACTTATTTAAAGAAAATATTAGATTTTACTTGCTTGTTATGAGCATATGCCCGATCTCTGTGAGAGATTGTTTGTTTATGCCCCGAAGGAAAAGGAATAGGGAAACGCCATAAAACCGAGTAGGAGGGTGATGACAAAGGCAACTGCCTGAATTACACTTTGGTCATAGCTTAAGGCCATATTCTCTTGGTTTAAGGATAATGCAATTTAAGAAAATCTGCGAAAGGTGAAGAGAATATTGGAAAAATCGGTAGCTTTGGATGAACTTTTAACGATACTCAGATTTGCGATCAGTCAGAAGCCTTTCATTAAAAATATCTATCAGCATACTCACAGCCGTGCTGATAATTTTTGCAGTTATTGTTCTTTACAACTATTTTCTCTCACGCGATCTTTTGTTGAAAAATGTAGAGGACAGCGTGAAGAACTTGGCAGAAGGTGAAGCCCTGAAGATCGAAAAGCTGCTAGAGTCATCATCCAGGATTCCTCAGACGCTGGCATATGTACTTGGATCAACTGATTATGATATTGATGACCTTACTGCCTACCTCGAACTGATGGTAGAGAATAACCCGGAGGTATATGGAAGTTGTATTGCTTTCACGCCTCATGCTTTTAATCCGGACTCAGTTTTTTATGCTCCGTATATGCATAGGACCGGTGATACAGGCCTGGTATTTAAATATTTGCATTCACGCGAAACAAATTATTTCCGGCAGGAGTGGTACAGCGTATCTGCCGGCAGCCTAGAACCTCATTGGACTGAACCTTATTTTGATAAGGGTGGTGGTGAAATACTGATGTGCACCTATTCAGTCCCGTTTTTCAACAAAGCACACGATCAGCTTAAAGGTGTTATCACCATCGACCTCTCCCTGGAATGGCTGCAGGATTTTGTGAAGTCAATAGAGACATATGAAAACGGCTTTGCTTTCCTTGTCTCAGCCGAAGGGACTTTTATCACACATCCCCTGAAGGATCCGGAAACCGAACTGAATGTGTTCCAGCTGGCCGAAGAACGTGATTATGAAGTACTTAGAAAGGCTGCGAAGGATATGGTCACAGGAGGCAGGGATTTCATTTTGTTTGAGACACCTATCATTGATGGAAGAACATGGTTGTATTACACCCCCCTGCCATCATCAGGATGGTCGCTCTCGCTGATCATCCCCGAAGATGAGTTTATGTCCGAATTGCATGAGTTGAACAGGGATCTGCTATTCATAGTGGTCATAGGTTTTATGTTGATATTGTTTTTAGTGGTACTGATATCCAGACGAATAACCAAACCACTCACCAAACTGGCCACTGCTGCCGGGAAAATCGGCCGTGGTGATTTCGATACAAAGCTTCCAACCGGTAAATCAAAAGATGAGATCGGGCAGCTCAATGAGTCTATCCGTGAAATGCAGTCAGAGCTGAAGGAATATATACGAAACCTTCAGGAAACTACGGCTGCCAAAGAAAAGATCGAAAGCGAGCTTCAAATCGCAAGAGATATACAGCAGGGGATCATCCCTAAGATATTCCCTGCCTTTCCGGAAAGGGAGAACCTTGACCTTTACGCTATTCTGGAACCCGCAAGGGATGTGGGCGGGGACCTTTACGACTTCTTTTTTATCGATGATGATCACCTGTGTTTCACTATAGGAGACGTTTCCGGTAAAGGGGTGCCTGCTTCACTATTTATGGCTATCACACGTACCCTCCTTCGGGCAAGGATGAGTGACGAAGTAAAGGTGAATGAGGTAATCGAAGCCATGAATAATGAACTCTGTCTCGAAAATGAAAATGCTATGTTCGTGACCCTCTTCCTGGGAGTGCTGAACGTAGAAACAGGTCATGTTGTATATTGTAATGCAGGGCATAATTATCCGTTCATTATTAAAAAAGACGGGGCTGTTGCTGAGCTGAAGGGTACACATGGTACGCCACTGGGAGCTATGCCGGATATTATCTTTGGAAGTTCTGAACTGCAGCTTGACCATGGAGATACCATCATGTTGTATACTGATGGTGTATCAGAAGCTATCGATTTGGATGAAAAGCAGTATACTGAAAAAAGGATAAAGGATAAATTGACTGAATTCAATAATGCTTCTGCTAAAACAATGATAAAAAATATTATCGATGACCTGGATATCTTTGTAGGTGAAGCTGATCAGTTTGATGATATCACCATGTTAGTCCTCAACTGGCATAAAAACGATGCTGACCATGGATAAGAAGGAGCTGACCATAGTAAATGATATTGCCCGGCTCAGGGAACTTCAAGCCTTTGTTGAAGAAGCCGCTGATGCCTGGGAATTATCCATGAAGGTGAGCATGAATATTAACCTTGTGCTGGAAGAAATCATTTCAAATATTATTTTTTACGGATACGAAGACGACAGTGTACATGAGATCAGAATTGACCTCATGAAGGCCGATGATGAGGTGAAGATCATTATCACTGATGACGCTGCCATCTTTGATATTCTTGCTGCCGAGGACTTTGCTGGCAATGAAAAGGCTGCTGAAGACAGGAAAATCGGCGGCC
This sequence comes from Bacteroidota bacterium, assembly GCA_003648575.1. The sequence continues at coordinate 19,104 of QMPN01000016.1, read as the reverse complement.
TGGGCATCCATTTCGTGAAAACCCTGATGGATAAGGTAGAATACAGGAGAGAAAACGAACAGAATATTTTAAGCTTGATAAAGAAAATATAAACACAATAATATACAACCTATGAACATCACAGAAAGCAAAGCCGGTGAGATCAACATAGTCAGTATTGAGGGCCGTCTTGATACCACCAATTACGGAGAGTTGGAGCACCATCTTTCATCACTCACAGATAATGATGAAGTACAAATACTGCTCGACCTATCTCAACTGGAATATATCAGCAGCTCCGGATTGCGAATCTTGCTCATGTTTCTGAAAAAGATCAAAGCTGCTGAGGGCCGATTTATGCTTTGTTCCATGTCGAACGATATCAAAGAGATCTTCGAAATATCAGGATTTATAAACATATTCGAGATCTTTGATGATCAGGAAGCTGCCTTGAAATAATACATAAAGATAGACCTATGGCACACTATATTCATTTTCGAGATCCAACCTCGAAAGAGATTGAAGATAAGCTGGAAAGTATACCAAAAAGCCCGGGCACCTGTTTCTTTATTGATGTGATTAACTCCACTGATATAAAATATAATACAGAGCTGAAGGATTGGGGCAAACGCTTAAACAACACCTTCAATTTCATCTCTTTTCTAAACGATTTCCCTGAAAATGTTGTGAAGGGGATAGGGGATGAACTCATGCTTTTTATCCCTGATGAAGACCTCTTTTCCAAAACGTCCTATAATAATTATTTTGGGCTCATAGAGGAAATATGTGCGACGATTGATAACCTGGTAAACTATCCCCTGGAGAATACCTTTCTCGAATGCAAGGTTTCTATTCATTATTGCACTGAAGTGTATAATATCAGTTTTTTCGAACATGCGAACGATTATTACGGTAAAGATATTGACCTGACAGCCAGGCTTATGAGTAAGGCTAAAGCCAATCGGATTGTCATGAGTGAGAAGTTTTTTACCAAGGTGAAAAATGACATGATAGATATGAACCTGAGAATTGAAAATACGGCCCTGGCCAATATTTCCAGTGTTTACATGGAAGATTTTAAAGGTGTACCCTGGCCTACGGAGTTCAGGTATGTAGAAGTAGGGAAGTAATTTTTAGTTGACAGTAGACACTAACCAGCCACAAAATGAGTAGTTCGCCAATAGTATCCGTTTTTCGTAAATCACACTTCAATGCAGCCCACCGCTTGCATAATCCTGCCTGGGACTCACAAAAGAATAAAGATGTTTTTGGTGTATGCAATAATCCCAATTATCATGGTCACAACTATGATCTGATTGTAAAAGTGAGTGGAGAAATAGATCCTGATACTGGTTACGTTATGGATATGAAAATACTCCAGGATCTGATTGATGCGCAGATCACGGCACGTTTTGATCATAAAAATCTGACACTTGATACTGAAGAATTCAGGGATCTGAATCCTACTGCAGAGAATATCGCAGTGGTAATATGGAGCATACTGAGAGAGCATATTCCCGCTGAGAAGGATTTGAGCATCACCTTATTTGAAACAGAACGAAATTTTGTTGAATATAGTGGACGTTAGACTTGAGGTGTGAGGTCTGGGGTGAAATTTATTTCTGAATTCAAAGTTCAGATATCGCATTTCTATATTCTCTCTGTTTTTCCTTTATCTTTTAATTTGACTTTCTTTACGATGATGTACGGCACGGGATCTATGCCTCCGGAACCCCATGGATGGCAACTGGCGATCCTTTTTACCGACATCCAACTTCCCCGTAAAGGTCCATGCATCTTCAATGCCTGAACGCTGTATGATGAACAGGTGGGATAGTGGCGACATGAAGCCGGAGTAAGAGGGGAGATGACATACTTATAAATATAGACCACAAGCAGTAAAGGAAATGCAAGGATTTTTTTCAGCAGTGCCATCCGGTAAAATTACAGAAAATTTCAGCCTTCACTCAGAAAGTGCTCCAGCGCATTCAGTATCTTCTCTTTGGTAAAGGGTTTGCTGATGGATCCATCGAAGAGATTGTTCAGCAATGCCTTGTTCTTCACTTTCATTCCCCTGTCGAGCAAAGCCAGTACCGGGTAGGGCTGGCTTATGTCAAGGATGCGTTGTATTGCTTCCTTGCTCGTATCAGGATGCCAGCGGAACAGACAAAGGTCGATCACCCTGTTATTCTGGCAGAATTCAATGGCCTGTTCAGGACTGTCGACATAGTGTAGCTTGACCCTGTTTTTTAAGACCTCTTCGAGGCTGATGTAGTTCCTGATCTCGTCCTCGATGACCAGCACCTGTTTATCTTTCCAGCTGTATTTCTTATCACCTTCTTCATCTTCGCTCTTGCCAATAATATTAGGAAGCTCGAAAAAGAATGTAGATCCTTTTCCCAGATTTGATTCTACCCATATCTTGCCGCCAAGCATTCTAATCAGGCTTTGTGTAATGGGAAGGCCCAGGCCGGTGCCCTCCTTTTTAATGCTCAATGGCTTGGGCTCCTGTACGAAGCGTTTAAATATTTTATCCTGGTAAGCTTTTGATATGCCCAGCCCGGTGTCAGAAACAAAGAACAAGATATTCTTACCATTTTTTATCTTATATCCATATTCAACGACGCCCTCATGAGTGAATTTGAATGCGTTGGAAATCAGGTTAGTGAAGATCTGCCTGAGCCTGGAAGGATCCGAGTTAATCATAAGGGACCCTTCTTTCCCTGAAACGGAAAACCGTAGCTTAATGCTGTCTTCGGTATGCTTTCTACGCAGCGACTCAAATACCGGAAAGAGTTCCTGAAGGAAGAGGTTAATTTCAAAGCTGATCGTGTATAGCTTCACAGTTTTTGACTGGAGTCTTGTAAATTCAAGGATGTCGTTGGTCAGGTTCAGCAAAGCATTGCTATTGCTTTCAATGATGCTAATCAGTTCTTTCCTGCGCTTTTCATCCTGCATGTCAGCCTGAAGGAGATTGGAAAAACTGATGATGGCTTTAATCGGGGTCTGGATCTCATGAGAAATGTTGGCCAGAAAAGCCCCTTTAAGTTTATCTGATTCTTCAGCCTTTTTTTTCGCCTTGATAAGAGCTTTTTCTGCACTCTCCTTTTCCTTGATCTCATTCGAGAGCAACCTGGTCCTGTCCTTCACCTTCTCCTCCAACTCCAGGTTGAGCGTACGCAATTCCTCCACCATATTCTCTACTCTCTGGCTCAGGAGGATGTTTTTGCTCAGCTCTGTGATCTTATTTTCCAGTCGTTTGTTATCAACAGGCTTAAGCAAATAGCCATCTACGCCCAGGTCGATCGACCGGATGAAATAATCAGCTTCTGAATGCCCTGAGATCATGACAACCTTTACATTAGGATCTACTTTCTTGATCTCGCGTATCATCTCCAGTCCATCCATCTTCGGCATCATAATATCAGTGATGATGATGTCAGGCCTGTTCTTCTTAAAATTCTTGATGCCTTCCAGTCCATTAGCAGCTGTATATACATTGGTCACGATATTTTTGATGAACTCAGCATACACAAAAAGTGAGAGCCTGTCATCCTCAACCAATAAGACCGATAAATCAAACTTTGACATAATATAGCTTGCAATTATTAATCTTAACAAATATAGCAATTCAAAATATACTTGCCTCTACGTGAAACTACGTAGAGTATTTTCCGTAGAAGTAGGTAGTGGATTATGCTTAGAAAACAGTAATTTTACGACTCTAAGGCTTTAATTTGTTCATTACTAAGTTGTTCTAATTGAAATTTTTATGAAGAAAATCAGGATACTTATCGTCGAAGACCATGAAGTTGTGATCAAAGGAATCAAGACCTTGCTTGAGCCATATGATGAACTTGAGATTGTTGGATACGCTCTTGACAGTGAAGAAGCCATGCGTAAAGTGGAGGAATTCAGGCCCGATATTGTCATTATGGACATCAACCTTCCTGAGGTCTCCGGAATAGAGGTAACAGAAAAGATTACTTCTCAATATCCGCTCTGCCGTGTTATTTATTATACCTCTCATGTGGATGAGACGCTCATCACCCAGGGTTTCGAAGCCGGCGCCTATGGATATGTACCCAAGAACTTCAAACCCCAGGAACTGATCGAGGCCATCCATATGGTAAACGACGGACAAAAGTTCATGAAGGGTATTGTAAGTGAGAAATTTATTTCCAGCTACCTGAAATCGGAGAAAGATAAGAAAATGAAGCAGGAGGTTCCTCTCTCAGAGAGGGAAATGGAAGTGCTGAAGCACATGAGCCAGGGATTGAGCAATAAACAGATCGCCGATAAGCTTTTTATCAGCATCAGGACCGTGGAAACCCATAAACATAACCTGATGAAGAAGCTGAACATCTACTCTACCGCGGAATTGGTGATATATGCCATACAGAATAACATCATTAAGATCTGATCGTGGACTTACGTGTTTTTACGTAGGGGCTTACGTGTATTCCCTCGGAATTTATGAGGTATAAACCTATTGACGTCATATACCTTTTCTTCATACATTTGCTCCGTAATCGTATCGTAATTTATTAGATTTGGGTTTTGTATAGCGGGGTGTCTCAACCACCCCGCTATCATTTTATAGGGGGGTGGTATCATTTACTTCTTCTATCTTAAATCTTCTATCTTAAATCTTAAATCACCTTCTACCTTCTCCATCCCACATTTCCAAACACTCAACCCTCAACCCTCAACACTCAACACTCAACACTTAAAATGTCAAATGGATAGCAATTCATCCAGGTACTTACCGGTATACGAATTTTTCTCACTCACAATATCCTCCGGTGTGCCTTCGAAAACGAGCGCACCGCCTTCATCTCCACCCTCGGGGCCGAGGTCGATAATCCAGTCGGCAGCTTTGATCACCTCCTGGTTGTGCTCAATGATCAAAACAGTATGACCGGTATCCAGCAATGCATACAGTGCATTCAGCAGATTATGGATATCATGGAAGTGCAAGCCTGTGGTTGGCTCATCGAAAATAAAAAGGGTAGGGGCTTCGTGGCTGCCCCTTGAAAGGAAATACGCCAGTTTGATACGTTGTGCCTCACCACCACTGAGTGTGCTCGACGACTGTCCCATCCGAAGGTATCCTAAGCCCACATCTTGTAGTGGTTTTAACTTGCTAATAATTCTTTTTATGGCAGCATCCGGTTTTTGCACTCCTTCGAAAAAGGATACTGCCTCATCGATGGTCAGCTCGAGGATGTCGCTGATGTTCTTACCATTATAACGGATCTCCAGTACTTCTTCCTTGAAGCGTGTGCCATGACAATGATCACATTTGAGATAAATGTCGGCCATAAACTGCATTTCAATTTTGACCACACCTTCGCCTGCACATTCCTCACATCTCCCTCCGGGTACATTAAATGAAAAGAAACCGGGTTTGTAATTCCTCACCTTCGACAGTTGCTGGTCGGAAAAGAGTGCACGGATATCGTCAAATGCTTTGATATACGTAGCAGGATTAGAACGGGATGATCGTCCAATAGGGTTCTGGTCTACAAATTCCAGAGCGCGTATTCTGTCTGTATCACCTGAAAGGCGTAAATATTTGCCTGTGCGCCCGGCATAACCGCCATATAGTTTTTTCAATGCAGGGAAGAGGATCTTGCTAACAAGGGATGATTTTCCGGAGCCGCTGACACCGGTAACCACACTTAATACATTCAGGGGGAAGCTTACATCCAGATTTTTCAGGTTGTTTTCCATGGCGCCATGCACCCTGATGAATTCTTTCCATTTTCTCCTTTTATCGGGGGTGTTGATCTTCATTTCGCCACTCATGTATCTGGCTGTCAGGCTCTCTTTGTCTTTCATCAGCTCCTTAAATGGACCACTGAAAATCACTTCACCACCTTTGCTGCCGGCCATGGGACCTATATCAATAACATGATCGGCAGCACGGATGATATCCTGGTCATGCTCTACCACGATCACAGTGTTACCCAGGTCACGTAATTGCTTGAGGATAAGAATGAGCCGGTGTGTGTCTCGTGGATGTAGTCCGATACTTGGCTCATCCAGGATATACATGGATCCCACCAGGCTGCTACCCAATGAAGTGGCCAGGTTTATTCGTTGTGACTCACCACCGGAAAGAGATGACGACAGGCGGTTCATATTCAGGTATCCAAGTCCGACATCTGCCAGGTATTGAAGGCGGTTGTTGATCTCTATGATCAGACGCTTGGCTACTTTGCTGTCATGCTCGTTCAGCTTTAGTCCCTTAATTTTTTCAAGTAAGCGCTCTACAGGCATTATTACGGCATCACTGATGTTCATACCATCTACCTGCACAAAGTTCGCGTCATTCCTCAGGCGGGTACCCTTACATTCAGGGCAGGCGGTCTTTCCGCGGTAGCGGGAAAGCATTACCCTGTATTGGATCTTGTATGTTTGTTCTTCAACTTCCTTGAAGAAGTCGTTAATGCCATCGAAGTATTCATTTCCCGTCCACAGAAGCCCATAATCTGCCTCGCTGAGTTTATAAATAGGTTTATGTACCGGGAAATCGAATTTGTGTGCATTGGAAAGGAGGGTGTGCTTCCACTGGCTCATCTTTTCACCTTTCCAGCAGGCGATGGCATCTTCATATATCGATAGCCCCTTGTTGGGAATGACCAGGTCGGGGTCGATGCCGATAATGCTGCCAAAGCCTTCACAGCTTTTGCATGCACCGTAAGGATTATTAAAGGTAAAAAGGTTTACTGAAGGATTCTCAAAAGTGATCCCATCCAGTTCGAAGCGGTTGCTGAATGCTCGTGTTTGCTTTTTCTTTCCCTGTATATCGATTATACAACTTCCATCCCCTTCATAGAAAGCGGTTTGTACTGAATCAGCTATCCTGGCCTCCAGATCGCTGTCATCCGCATGAACAATGATGCGGTCTACCAAAACATAGATGTCATCGGTTTTATCGGGGATATGATTTTTTTCGAAAACATCTGTGATCCGAAGCATCTCTCCCTTAAGCACAATGCGGCTGAATCCCTGCTGATGCAATACATTCAGGTGATCAAGCACGCTTCTATCCTGTTTCAGTATGAGCGGAGCCATGATCCTGACTTCAGTCTCTTCTTCCTGCTTTAATATATATGCAGTAACATTTTCGACCGTATGCCTTTTAACCAGTTTCCCCGAAACCGGAGAATAGGTCTTTCCGATTCTGGCGAATAAAAGCTTGAGGTATTCGTAGATCTCGGTAGAGGTGCCAACGGTCGACCTGGGATTACGTGTATTCACCTTTTGTTCAATGGCTATAGCGGGGGAGACGCCCGTGATAAGGTCTACCTCCGGCTTGCTCATCCTGCCAAGGAATTGCCTGGCGTATGAACTCAGGCTTTCCACGTACCGCCTTTGCCCGTCAGCATATAGGGTATCGAAGGCCAGGGATGATTTCCCTGATCCTGACAAGCCCGTTATAACGATGAGTTTATTCCTTGGAATCTGCACATCGATATTTTTCAGGTTGTGGACCCTGGCACCTTTTATATAAATAAAATCCTTAGGATCAGGATGTTTCATATTAAATATTAGTGATTGCTTTTTTATGGAAAAATGCAAAAATAACTTAAAAAACTTGCATTTGGTCGATATTTGGCTATATTTGCATGGTTATCGCAACAAAAATTACGACTGTGCAGTATAAACAGTCATTCACTAACTCCCCACGCGGGGGAAAAATAGGAGACTAATTATCGATTAATATTTACCCTTTTTAACTTAACCACACTCTAAAAAGGGAGGCCTATGAAAGCCTGTAAAGCTAGCGACAGCCAGTTAATTACTGAATATTTAGACGGTAACCAGAACAGTCTCGAACTTATCATCCACCGTCATAAAAACAGAGTCTTTGCGTATATCCTTATGGTTGTTAAGGATAAGCAACTTGCTGATGACATTTTCCAGGATACCTTTATCAAGGTTATCAATACTATCCAGGCGGGATCGTACAAGGAAGAAGGAAAATTCATACAATGGGTCATGCGTATTGCGCATAACCTCATCATCGATTATTTCAGAAAGTCGAAACGTATTCCGGTTATTGATAACGACAATCATGATTTCGACATTTTCGATACCATACAGTTTACCGATGTATCTGTTGAAGAAAAGATGATCATCGATCAGATACACAGCGATGTTCGTGAACTTATCGAGCACCTGCCTCAGGAGCAGAAAGAAGTACTCTTCATGCGCCATTACTCCGATATGAGCTTTAAAGATATTGCGGAGCAGACCGATGTAAGCATCAATACGGCACTTGGACGCATGCGTTATGCATTGATCAACCTGCGGAAGCTTATCCAGGAAAAAAATATTGTCCTGACAAGATAAAAGTTCGGAGCTCGGAGTTCAAAGCTCTAGAAACGAGGAATTAGCAGTCAGGACCTGTTTCAATTAAGCCTTATGGTTTGTTTTTTTTGATGGGGATATAATAAAGCTTCATCAGCTTGCGTTAGTAATGTGTTCTTAACATTTTTTAACTAACGATACGTACATGCCGAAAACCTTTACTCCAAAACATCATTCAGACACAACAAAATTGAGAAAAGCGCTCATCAACGGGCCGGGGAAGCAAGCCCTGAATAATATTTTCGCCTATGCCAAAGCGCTGGATGTTGTGCACACTAAGATGACCGGACAGGTCAATTTGCTTATGAACTAATAAAAATCCCGACCACAAGGCCGGGATTTTTTTTGGTACTCGGTACGCGGTGCGCGGTACGGGGTATGCGATGAAATGTCGAAATTCTTAACGCCCAATGCCCAACGCCTACCGTATAAAATTCATATAGCTTTTCTTCACAGCCTCAGGTGCCGGAATTTTCCCTTTCCCATTTTCAACCAGCTTTAATAGCCAGGCCATGTTTCTCCCGAGTACCTGCATGATCTGCACGCCCTCAAGATCATTCACCACCTCGCCGGGTTTAGCGCCGTGGATTACATTCCAGTAGTTTGATGTTGGGATGAGCATTTCGGCACAGTTCAGGTAGTTATTTAGCTCATTGAATGCCGGGAGTCCTCCCGAGCGCCGTACTGCAGCTACTGAGGCAGCGACCTTGTGCCGGTACAAGCCTCTGTTTGCTCCATTTACATAGAAAGCCCTGTCCAGAAAGGATTTCATGGTACCCGCTATCGATGCAAAATGAACCGGGGAGCCCAGCAATATGCCGTCGGCTTCTATCATTTTGGCAATCCATTCATTTACAGGATCCTTGGATTGGATGCACTTTTTATCCTTATTAACAGCACACTTATTGCATGCAAGGCAGCCCCGGATGGCTTTATTCCCAACATGAATGATCTCAGTTGTGATACCTTCCTGATTAAGTTCGTCTGTCACTATCTTAAGAGCATGGAATGTGTTACCTGCTGCTTTCGGACTTCCGTTAAATGCGATTACTTTCATAGTTTCACTGTTACACTGTTTTTTATCCGCCGAAACTTAGGCGAAGGCGGGCACTGTTTCATTGCTCTGGCACTCATCTCAAACAGCAGTTCTCCTCCCTGCAGGAGTTCATGATGTGATAGTTGAGTTCCTTCTATCTTTTTCCCGTTCAGGCTTACACTTTTTACATATACATTCTCAGGGCCCTGGTTTTTGGCTATGATCTTCAGGGTTTTTCCATTTTCAAGATGAATAAGCGCTTCTTTTACTGAAGGGCTCCCCAATGCATAGTATATTGATCCGGGTGTAACCGGATAGAAACCCAGGCTGCTGAATACATACCAGGCACTCATTTGTCCTGCATCATCATTGCCACAGAGGCCATCAACATTTGGTCCGTACATGGTCTTAAGGATCATGCGCACCCTTTCCTGGGTTTTCCAGGGTTCATTGGTCCAGTTATACAGATAGGGGATATGGTGCCCCGGTTCATTACCATGAACATAATTTCCTATAATTCCGTCACGTGTGATGTCTTCATGCTTTTCGATGTACTTATCATCGATCTCCTGGGTGAATAAAGCATCCAGGTGTTGACTGAACTTGTCTTTACCACCCATCATTTCAATCATAAGTTCAGGGTTCTGGGGTACATATAATCCATAATTCCAGGCGTTTCCTTCAATGAAGCCCTGTCCGTGGGTGTCCATGGGGTCAAAGTTGTCCCTGAATGTGCCATCAGAAAGCTTCGGGCGCATGAAACCAATCCCGGCATCATAAACATTCTTATAATAAGCGGATCGTTTCAGAAACTCAATTTCTGTTTCCTGATCACCCACCTGAGCAGCCATTTGGGCAATGCACCAGTCATTGTATGCATATTCAAGGGTTTTCGACACGGATGAATGACTCCTGTCGTCAGGAACAAAGCCATATTGGATATAATCTCCCAGGCCATCAAAATAGCTGACATTTGCTGTGCTGACACTGGCTTGCAGAGCATGCTTTTCATCAAAATCCCCGACATTCTTAGCCATGGCATCGGCGATGACAGAAGTAGCGTGATAGCCGATCATACACCAGTTCTCATTGGCATAATGGCTCCAGATAGGAAGCATCCCATGTACACTCTGATCTGAATGTGCCAGCATGGATTTGATCATGTCATTGTTCCTGCCGGGCTGGAGGATGTTAAACAGCGGATGAAGAGCCCTGTAGGTATCCCAGAGGGAGAAGATGGTGTAATTGGTGAAACCCTCAGAACTGTGGATGTTTTGGTCGAGCCCCCGATATTGTCCGTCTGCATCTTCATACATGATCGGTGTGAGAAATGTATGGTATAAGGCTGTATAGAACGTGCTCATGTCGGCTTCATCCAGGCAAACAACTTCGACCTTCGACAGCTCTGCATTCCATTTAGCTTCGGTTTCTTCCCTGGTCTGATCAAAATTCCAGTGAGGGACCTCTTCTTCCATATTCTTAAGTGCACCCGCTGTGCTGACAGGGGAGAGGGCAAATTTGATCATGAGCTTTTCGCCTTCATCAGTATTGAAATTGAAGAAGGCCCTGATATCCTTTCCCGCCATCTCGGGAAAATTCTCAAATTCGTTGAAGCGCCGGTAAAAACCATTGTAGGTTTCTTCATTATACCTTTTGTAGCCATAACTTTCAAAAGGTTTTGAAAACTGCATGGCGAAGAAGACCTTCTTATCCCTGGCCCAGCCCTTCGTTTGTCTGTATCCGGTCACCACTGTATCGTTTTCCACCCTGATGAATGACCATATATTTTTATTGTCATGATGGTAAATGTTATAAACTAAATCCAGTACGATATGTGCTTGTTCGTCCTTTGGGAAAGTGTACCGATGAAAACCCACCCTTTCACTGGCTGTAAGCTCAGCGCTTATACCATAGTCATCAAGCAACACCTCATAATAGCCCGGTGAAGCATGCTCGTTTTCATGTAAGAATCCGGAATAAAAGCCCTTTTTCCCTTCCATAGTTATAAGGGGATCAAGGATTAATTCACCGGTAGCTGGCATGATCAGGAAATCACCCAGGTCGGCATGCCCGGTTCCGCTGAAGTTTGTATGCGCAAATCCAATAATGATAGAATCTGCATACTGATACCCGGCACAGTACTCATATGTTCTGCTGTTATAGTTCCCGTCTTCATCGAACATTTCGATAAAATTCGTTTGCGGGCTCAGTTGAACCATCCCGAAAGGTGCCGTTGCTCCCGGAAAAGTATGTCCCATTTTGCTGGTGCCTATAAAAGGGTTCACATAAGCTGAAAAGTCTTTAGGAAAAGTATTGTCAGGGATATCACGCTGAGTATCGTTGCAGGCACCTAAAGCGAGGACCAGTAGAAGGATCAATAATGACTTATTCATAGGGAAATTTATGAAAGCGAAAGATAAGTAATAAATGAATACTGCCTGCTGTCTACTGCCTACTGCCTACTTTCTTATCTTTGCATTCCATGACTAAGAAAGAAAGATATCACCTGCTCATCGAATATTTCAAAACCCACATGCCGGAAGCAGAAACGGAACTCGACTATGGCACAGCATATGAATTGCTTGTGGCTGTGATCCTTTCAGCGCAGTGTACCGATAAGAGAGTAAACCTGATCACTCCTGAGTTTTTAAAGAGCTTTCCGACCCCTGAACCCCTGGCTAATGCAGAACAGGAACACGTATTTGAATTGATCAAAAGCTGCTCTTACCCTAATAATAAGGCTAAAAACCTGATCGGGATGGCCAGGGTACTTACGGAAGAGTTCAAAGGTGTCGTTCCCTCTGATGTAGATGAATTGCAAAAAATGCCCGGCGTGGGGCGCAAGACTGCAAATGTTATAGCCTCTGTAGTTTTTAAAAAGCCTGCAATGGCGGTGGATACGCATGTATTCCGGGTTGCTGCACGATTGGGGCTTACAAGCAATGCCAAAACACCCCTGGCAGCAGAAATACAACTGGTGAAATATATCCCGGAAGAATACATAAATATTTCCCACCACTGGCTTATCCTTCACGGGCGCTACGTATGCCTTGCCCGTAAACCCAAATGTCATGAATGCGGATTGACAGGCATATGCAATTATTATAAAAAAAATCCGATTTAGGGTGTGACATTTGTTGAAAACTCGTATTAATATATAGGGACGAAGCAAGGCAAAAATGCTATCTTTGCCTTACTCCCCAAATAATAATTTAAACATGTTGCATTTGAAAGAAGGCGATCCGGCTCCCGGGTTCAGCGCCAGCGACCAGTACGGAAAAGAAATATGACGGCATTCACAGGACCACCTTTGTGATTGATGAAAAGGGTATGATCGAAAAGATCTTTACCAAGGTGAAGACCAAGGAACATACTGAGCAGATATTGGAATCATTTAGCAAATAACATTTGAAATACAGAAGATATGAGCAAGGACAATAATGAAAAAGAGCGGAAAGAAAAACTGAAAGCCCTGGAACTCACCCTGGGGAATATTGAAAAGAATTTTGGTAAAGGAACCATTATGAAGCTGGGCGATGAAGCTATAGAAAATGTTAAGACAATCTCTACCGGATCCATCACCGTCGATCATGCACTGGGTGTAGGTGGCTTGCCGACGGGAAGGGTGATTGAAATATATGGCCCTGAATCATCAGGCAAGACAACTCTTGCCCTACATGCCATCGCTGAATCACAAAAGGCCGGTGGTATAGCTGCCTTTATCGATGCTGAGCATGCATTCGACAGGTATTATGCACAGAAATTGGGCCTCGACATTAAGAACCTGCTGGTCTCACAGCCCGACAATGGTGAACAGGCGCTGGAAATTGTCGATAACCTGATCCGCTCAGGGGCCATCGATATCATCGTGATCGATTCTGTGGCTGCACTCACTCCGCGTAGCGAGATAGAAGGGGAGATGGGTGACTCGAAAATGGGTTTGCATGCTAGATTGATGTCGCAGGCCCTGAGGAAACTTACCGCCACCATCAGCAAAACAGGAACCTGTTGCATCTTTATCAACCAATTGCGTGAAAAAATTGGTGTAATGTTTGGTAACCCTGAAACAACAACAGGTGGAAATGCACTGAAGTTTTATTCCTCAGTAAGGATCGACATCAGAAGGTTGCAACAGATCAAAGAAGGGGAGAATATTACCGGGAACAGGGTACGTGTGAAGATCGTAAAGAACAAAGTGGCACCTCCTTTCAGAAAGGCAGAGTTCGACATTATTTATGGTGAAGGCATCTCCAAATATGGCGAGATCATCGACCTGGGTGTAGATATGGACATTATAAAGAAAAGCGGTTCCTGGTTCAGCTATAGCGATACCAAGCTGGGACAGGGTAGGGATGCCGTAAAACACCTGCTCATGGATAACCCCGAACTGGCTGAAGAGCTCGAACTCAAGATCAGGGAAGGGCTCAGTGAAGCCAATGCATAGCGAATATGAAAAACAGACTTTATCTTCTCCTGCTGGTGGTGTTTGCCATCAGCATTTCATGCAACCAACAATCTTCTGATCAGGCTGAAGGCGAGCAAGGTACAGATCCAATCGGTGCCGAAATTGATGCCCTGAGTGTAAGGATCAAGCGGGATACTGCTAACTCATTGCTTTACCAGCAACGTGCCCTGAAATACCTGGAGCAGAGTAGACCTAACCAGGCCATGCGTGATATGCTCATGGCCATCCAGCTCGATCCCGATAACGCAGCCTACAGGCTTACACTATCTGATATCTATTTGAGTATGGGATTGATGGATAATTGTGCTGAATCTCTGAACAAAGCTCTCGAACTGGATCCTGAGAATACGGAGTCGATGCTGAAACTGGCAGAGATCCACCTCATCCTTAAAAACTACCGCAAAGCGGTGCGCAATGCCGACCAGGCAATAGCTATCGACAAGAGCAATCCACTTCCTTATTTCATGAAGGGATATGTTTATGCCGAAGCGGGTGATACGGTCAATGCCATAAAAAGCTACCTGGATGCCATCGACAGGAACCAGTCTTATTATGATGCATATATTCAACTTGGATTGATATACAGCACGGCGGGGAACAGCCTGGCAATTGACTACTTCAATAATGCGCTGAATATAGATCCTCAGAGCGTAGAAGCATTGTATGCACTGGGCATATTTTACCAGGAAGCTGGTGATGTTGACCAGGCTATCTCTACATACAATAAGCTACTTGTGGTGGAGCCGCAAAATGTTTATTCCAATTATAACCTGGGCTATATATACCTGGTGTTGATGGGAGAATATGAAAAAGCCATCGAATTCTTTGATCAGGCCTTTCTCCTCAAGCCCGATTACTACGAAGCATTGTATAATAAGGGCTATTGCCTTGAATTGCTTGGTGAATACCAGCAGGCCCGTGACATCTATAATGAAGTGCTCGAGATTGAAGTGAATTACGAAAAGGCCGTTGCAGGACTGAACCGTATATACGGAAAGTAAGTTTGTAGTTCGGACTTGCTGATTAAATTATCAGACTTCCTAATTGAAATACTGCAAAAGATGCCAGCCAGGCCAGGATGGTAGTGTATACGACTACAAACAGGGCCCATTTCCATTTTCCGGATTCTTTTTTGATAGCGGCGATCACTGCCACACAGGGGAAATAAATAAGCACAAAGATCATGAATGAAAGAGCTACCAGGGGTGAGAACACCTTTTCCCCTTTGCGGGGACCGGAATTATATTTCTGGTCCTGTAGCTTACTGATCAGATCGGAACCTTCTTCCCCGCCTCCAGCTTCATAAAGTACACCCATAGTGCTTACTACTATCTCTTTGGCTGCTCCACCGGCAATAAGGCTAATACTCATCTTCCAATCGAAGCCCAACGGTTGCATGACCGGCTCGACAAACTGTCCGATATGGCCGATAAAGCTTTGTTCTAACTGTGTTTTGTCACTGTCCTGGGTATTTCTAGGGAAATACCCAAGGGCCCAGATGATCAGGGATGCGATCAGGATAATGCCACCCATCTTACGCAGATATTGTGCCCCTTTATGCCAGGTATGGCTGAAGATATTCTTGGCTGTGGGGATGCGATATGGTGGCAATTCCATTATAAATGGCATTTCTTCAGCACGGAACAGGGTCTTTTTTAGTAGGATGGCAACCAGGGCCGCCAAAACGATTCCCAGCATATAGATGGCAAACAGTATACTCCCCTGGTATTTGGTAAAGAATGCACTGATGATCAGGACGTACACAGGATACCTGGCACTGCACGACATTAAAGGTGTGATCATCATAGTTACAAGACGGTCACTGCGGCTTTCTATCGTACGGGTAGCCATGATGGCCGGGACATTACATCCAAATCCCATGAGCAGGGGAATAAAGGACCTGCCGTGCAAGCCTATCTTGTGCATGATCCTGTCTACAATAAAAGCTACCCTGGCCATATAGCCGGTATCTTCCATCAGGGATATGAAGAGGAAGAGAATGAGAATATTAGGGAGAAAAACAATGACGCCGCCTACCCCGCCGATGATACCGTTTACGAGCAGGTCCCTGATAATGCTTTCAGGCATGAGGGCACTGATTTCCCTGGCAGTGAAATCTACCATCTGCGAGATCCATTCCATAGGGTAGGAGCCTACCAGGAATGTGGCCTCGAACATAATCCACATCAGTAGGAAAAAGATGGGATAACTCAGGTAGCGGCTGGTGATATACCTGTCGACAAAGCGTGACCTTCTGCCTTTTTCTTTTTTGCCTAGCTTGAATGTTTCCTGTAAACCTCCTTCTATAAAACCGTAGCGGGCATCGGTAATAAGGGTTTCAGTATCTTCGCGATGCTGGGATTCTAATTTTTTGATCTCCTTCTCAGCAGTTTTTTTGATATGGCCATAGGTGGCCTTTTTAGAAAGCACCTCGTAGACACCTTCATCTTTTTCAAGCAGTTTTAAAGCAAAATACCTGGGTGCAGCAGGGTCCAATATGCTCTGGTCTTCTTTGATAATACCTTGCAGTTTGTCAATGGCTTTTTCAATATCCTGTCCGTAATGGATGTGTATATGTCTGACATCCGGGTCATTATCTTCATAAACATCGATTACCTTGCAGAAAAGATCATCGATTCCTTTCTTTTTATTGCCAACAGTTGGAACGAAGGGAACTCCCAGCATTCTGCCAAGTGCTTTATAGTCAAATTGAGCACCTGTATCCAGCATTTCATCATGCATGTTCAGGGCGACAACCACCCTGATATCCATGTCGATCAGCTGCATGGTGAGGTAGAGGTTACGTTCCAGGTTGGATGAATCAATAACGTTCACTACGATATCCGGCATTTTGTCGCGGATATGTTCCCTTACAAAAAGTTCCTCAGGTGTATAATGCGATAAGGAATAGGTGCCTGGCAGGTCTGTGATCTGTAAGGTATATCCATCCAGCTTAAAACTCGCCAGGGTGGAATCTACCGTAACACCGCCATAATTCCCGGTCATTTGCTTCGACCTGGAGGCCATGTTAAAAATGGTGGTCTTACCAGAATTAGGGTTTCCGACCAGGGCCACATCAATCACTCGTCCTTTTTCATGGGCGATCTTTTGCAGAGGATCGGCTTCAATAACTCCCTCAAACTTGCCATTGATCAGATTCTCAGGAAGTTCGTCAGACGTGATAACTTCGATTAGTGCAGCTTCGTTCCTTCTCAGGCTGACCTCGTAACCCATGACCTTGAAATCAACCGGGTCTTTCAGTGGTGCGCTACGGATTACCGTCACCTCCTTGCCCTTGATAAAGCCCATTTCCGTAATACGCTTTCTGAACGCTCCCCGGCCTCTTACCTTGGTGATAACACCCTTTTCACCTGTATTCAGATCACGTAAGGTGGTCATGAAAAATTAATTTAGATTAAATAAACAGAGGCAAAGGTATTCAATATGGTATATGCAGCATATGAATAGCATTCTAAACTGTGTATAAATAAGAGGCCTGAGGCCTACTCATCCAGATCCGCATATTCATCAAAGTCTTGATGATAAAGGAGATAGTGTGCATTCTTTTGAACGCGTAGTAGTTTGGGACCCCAGTTGCTCTTATACAATTGCCGGCATTCGACAACGGAATTAATTATAGCATCGGCAGTATTTTTACTATAGAGGAACACAAAATCTTTCAGGTCCTGATAGATATCAGTCATGGACTCAGCCATGCTGCCTTTGGTGATCTCTTCCCCCTGGAAAGTAGCCTCATCTATAAACCAGAACTCATCCTCCTTGCCGAAGATGTTTCTTAATTCATTAAAGATATTCTCCCATACTTCTTCTGTAATATATCTTTCGTAAGCTTCAGGGTTCTCAGCCTCCAATTCAGGAATGAGAGATCCTTTCAGATACAAGAGAGGAGCCATACGATGAACGTATTCCAAAATATCTTTCTGGCTGTAGTCGTAGGCTTTTTCAATGAACATACAATATTCATTCGCAACTGTAAGCAGCTCGACTACTTGCTTTTTGTGTGTTCCCTGGTCCCGTTGGTCTGTCATTGTTTTTTCTTAGTAAATGGGTGAAAGATAAAGTATCTTTCTTGAGATGAATCATACAAATTTCTAAATAAAATTTTGAAAAACGCTTCTGATTGACTATTTTTATGATGAATCCCGAGATTTTATGGACTTATCAAGATTAAAACAAGAACTGCTGGATGCTTGTTTAGCAGAGATCGATGATCGTGCTACTTCACTTAAGAAGGTGATGGAAGATGCTCAGCAGAGTGCCAATGATTATGGACAGCCAAAGGATCGTTATGATTCTTACCGTACTCAGTTACTACGAAAACGTGATCTGTTTGGCCAGCAACTGGGCAAAATACTGGAACAACGCAGCATTCTTGAACGCATGGACGCAGAGAAGGTCCATAGTATGGTAGGATTCGGCTCCCTTGTGATCACCAATAAGCAGAAGATCTTTGTATCTGTAGGTATTGGCAAGTTTACATTCAAGGGTGAAGACTATTTTGTGATATCACCAACAGTTCCCTTCTGTCAAGCCATGGAAGCTAAGAAGGTTGGGGATAGTTTCGATTTCCGTGGACAAAAGTTCAGTATTAAGGATATCAGATAATATCTACCTCTAAACCAGAACCCCTGCAGGTTTTGGCAGGAAATTGTCAAACAATTCACCGCTATTCACGATCAAATAGGCCTTTCCTTCAGGGTCATCCAGGCTGGGGCCAAATGGATCAAGAGTCTGAAAAGCAAAAAATTTACCTCCCTTCACTTTTACCTTGGTGGTTCTGACAACCCCCTGGGCATGGAGAAGGGTAGGGAAGGCGATCAGGATTATGTTCCGCTGAAACAAATAGGGGTGATGTTTCAAGTATGCCTCCATGAAAGCTCTAGCGGCCTGATAAATCATTAAATAATCAAACGTTTTCCATGCCCTATCACCACTGTTTACAAAAGTAATTACAAATGTGAATAACCTTTTTAATAGATTGATGTACAGGTCATTATGCGGAAGTTACAATTATATACAATACAATGCATTACTGAAGGTAATTAACAATTGTAATTTAGTGGCCTTTTCAAAGCATATTGGGTAAGGTATCTGCGGGTAACCAATAAGTTATGATAATTGCTTGAAGTAATAGTTTAGCACCAGGTGATGCTTGTGCTTCTAAAGACTAAATTTAATGTAAAAAATAGATAGTCAGGAATATGTGAGTATATTTGATCCT
>QMPN01000015.1 GCA_003648575.1 Bacteroidota bacterium | reverse complement strand
GTTAGCATGAAAGTGGAAGTCTATTATACTAATGATAGTCATGAAATCCACGATAATGCGACTGTTGATTTGAAACACCGGATTGTAATGGTATCAATTGATGGAAGATACCTTATCATTCCATTTGAAAACGTGCGGGCAATAAAAGAAATTGAAGAATAACGAGGTAATCAAAGTGGAAACAGTGAACAAACTGATGATTTCTATTATCCCCGCTGCGGTTGCGGTATCGATATATGACATTAAAATAGCTATAATTTTAATTTGCTGGTTAATATATCAGATATTTGAAAAAGATTTCTGTAATTGGTGATCAAATGAAATGCTATCATGTAACCACCATTAAAAAACTTGATCGATACCGACAATTAGGGTGGATTAAACCGCCTATACGAGCGTGGATCACGATAAATGCAGCGGAACGATTCAGTTTGCAAACTGGTAGACGAATAATTTTAAGACTTGACATAGAAAAATACGAAAGACTGCAACGAGCCACAAGAGAGATGCTGGACGAATTCAGGGTTTATTCCGATAATATACAATACGAGTTTATCAACCCTACAACCAGCAGTGATCCTGAAGAAAGGTATAATACCCATGAAAACCTGAAAGCCCGGGGTCTGGTTGCTGTTCCACTGAGGGAAGACGATGCTGAAGGGGTCAAATTTCAGCAGATATTCCCCGGTATCATCCTTTCATATAAATCTATGGAGCAGCCGCTGCAGCTGCTGCGTTCTGAACTGGGTGCTTCGGAGGATGAGATGGTGAACCGTGCCATTGAAGACATAGAGTTTAACCTGGCCTATGCCATCAATCTGGTTACTAACGAAACCAAACCCAAGATCGCCTTTATCGAAGGCCATGGTGAATATGAGCTGAGGCGTGTGGCCGATGTGACACGCTCATTGCAGGAAAAATACCTGGTTGAAAGGGTCAGGCTGAATGAAAGGGTAAATGCCCTTACCGAACGCGAACAGTCCGACTCGTCAGGCCTGGTGGTCAGAAATAAATTTCAGGCTATTGTGATCGCTGCCCCGGATTCGCTGTTCAGCGAAAAAGATAAGTTCATCATCGACCAGTATGTGATGCACGGGGGCAAGATCCTCTGGCTGGTGGATCCGATATTCGCCAGTATGGACAGCCTGCAGTATGGGGGTGCCACCATGGGTGTTACCAACGATATCAACCTTGATGATATGCTCTTCAACTATGGTGTCAGGCTGAATACCGACCTCATCATGGATATGATTGCCCTGCCCATTCCGATCACCACCGGAGAAGTGGCCGGGCAACCACAAATAGATTTCTTCCCGTGGTTCTATTTCCCACTTGTCACGCCCCAGATCAACCATCCGGTGGTTAGCAATCTGAGTGCCGTGATGACAAACTTTGTGAGCAGCATCGATACCATCCGGATACCCGGAATTAAAAAGACATACCTGCTGAATTCATCTCCTTATTCAAGGAGCATGAATGCACCGGTCTACATCAACCTGGATATTATCGGCTACGAGCCTGATGAGTCCTTGTATACAGAGGAATTCCTGCCGGTGGCAGTCTTGCTGGAAGGAAATTTTACTTCACTTTACAAAAACAGGATATCACCAAGCCTGATGTACAGCAAAGAGATGGGTTTTGTCGAAAAAAGCACACATACTTCCATGATCGTGGTGGCCGACGGGGATGTGATCCGCAACCAGCTGCATTATTCGCAGGCTTACCCCCTGGCACTGGGTTACGATCAATGGACAGAACAAACCTTTGGCAACAAGAAATTCATATTAAATGCCATCGACTACCTGACGGAGGGGTCTGAGCTCATCACCATTCGCTCCCGCGAACTACAGCTCCGGATGCTTGACAATACATACCTGAAGAACAATCACCTGAAGTGGAAGCTCATCAACGTGGCTATTCCACCGCTGCTGGTGATCATATTCGGCATCATTTATGTTCTTCTCCGAAGGAAAAGATTTACTGCAAAACGGACTCAAAAGAAATGAAAAAAAATAAATTCCTGCTTATCCTGACAATCCTGGTGGTGATCATCGGTATTCTTTTCGTCGTGAACAAAAGGTATACCACCCTTGATGATGCTGAAAGCGGCTTTGCCCTTGCAGATACCGCTTCTATTACCAAGATCTTCATGGTAGATAAGAATAACAGGAGCGTGATGCTGGTCAAGGAAAAGCCGGGAAAATGGACCTTGAACGACAATCTGTCTTCACAAAATTATAATGTGAACATGCTGCTGCGGACCATAAAAGACCTCACCGTGCGATACCCCGTATCCCATGCGCAACGTGATAACGTGATCCGTCGCCTGGCTACCCTCTCACGAAAGGTGGAGATCTACCAGTCGGCATACCGCATCAACCTCTTTAATACAATCAAGCTCTTCTCTTATGAGAAGCTGGCACGAACCTATTATGTGGGCGATGCCACACAGGATAATATGGGTACCTACGTTCAGATGGAAGGGGCGCAACAGCCTTATGTGGTATTCCTGCCAAGCTTAAGAGGTTTTGTATATCCACGTTATTCTACCGACGAGGATGACTGGCGCGACCAGACCATCTTCCGTACACCCCTGCAGGACTTCAAATCGGTGAAAATCGAATTCATGGAGATGCCTGAAGAATCCTTTACGGTTGAGGCCGATCCGGACGGGAACCTTGAACTAAAACTATTGAACAATGATCAGGCTCTGCCATACGATACCCTGAGGATGCTTCAGTTTGTGACCTCCTTTAAGGATGTCAGGTATGAGTCGGTACTGAACAATAAACTGGAGGCATCCTATATCGATTCTATTGCTTCCGGACCTGTGTCGCATATCATTACCCTGCGCGAAAGAGATGGCGATGTGTTTGATGTGACAACTTTCCGCAAAGGTGGATTTGCCGAACTTTACAACATGGACGGGGCAGCCCTGGAACCTTTCGACCTCGACCGCCTGTATGCATTCTTAAATGGTGGAGAGGACTTTGTGCTGATACAATACTTTGTATTCGACAAGGTGCTCCGCCCTGCTTCATATCTGAGGAATATCAAATAGTGACCAGCCTGATGGGCTACAAAATATAGCTTTGAGACTCCTGATCCTTACACAGTATTACCCGCCGGAAACCGGTGCCGCACAAAACCGCTTGCATGAGCTGGCTGTCAGGCTCAAAAAGTTGGGAGTGGAGGTGAAGGTTGTCACAGCCATGCCCAACTACCCCCATATGAAAATATATGAAGGGTACAGGAGAAAGTGCCGCATGAGGGAAGAGATCGACGGCATCAGGGTTTTCCGCTCATGGATCTATGTTAGAAACAGCCGTTCGATCATTCAGCGACTGCTGAACTATTTTTCATTTGTATTTACATCTTTCTTTGCCGGATGGTTTCGTAGCGGAAAAAGCGACCTCATCCTCTGCGAATCTCCACCCTTATTCCTTGGGATGTCGGCCTTTCTGCTTTCGAAGATCAAAAGAGCAGGGCTGGTATTCAATGTGTCAGATCTCTGGCCCGAGAGTGCCGAAAAACTGGGGCTGATCAAATCAAAGACCCTGCTGGGCGTGAGCACACGCCTGGAAGAATGCCTCTACAGGAAGTCTGTACTTGTGTGTGGACAAACAAAAGGCATCGTAAAAAATATATCCGGCAGGTTTCCTGACAAACAGGTCTACTGGTTACCTAATGGGGCAAACCTCTCTCATTATAAGCCCGATCAGGCAACTACGTCCTGGCGGGAAGAGTATGGCTACGGCAAGGATGATTTCCTGCTTTTTTACGGCGGGATACTGGGCCATGCCCAGGGCCTGGAGGTGATCCTGAAAGCTGCGACACGACTCAAAGACAGGCCTCATATTAAGTTTATCATCATGGGGAATGGCCCACTGGATATAAGCCTGAAAGATCAGAAGCAGGAACTTAAGCTTGAGAACGTAGATTTCTTTGAAAGCGTCAGCAAGGCAGAGATGCCGGCAGTGCTGGCTGCCATGGATGCTTCGGTCATTCCATTGAAGAAACTTGACCTCTTCAAAGGAGCTATCCCTTCAAAGATCTTCGAGAGCCTGGCCATGAAAATACCGATACTGCTGGGCGTAGAAGGGGAAGCAAAACAACTCTTCATAGAGGAGGGGCAGGCAGGCCTGGCCTACGAACCGGAAAATGATGCAGCGCTTGCTGAAAAGGTCGTACTTTTATCAAGTGATCCAGGGCTTTGCAAGACACTGGGAAACCAGGCTCGTGAATATGCCGAAAAATATTTCGACCGGGATAAGATCGCCGATGAATTTTATCATGAACTGCTAAAGATCAAAAAGTAATATTGCTGATCAACGATAAACATATCGTCCGCGTATATGAGGCAGAGCTGATTCTGCTCGCCTTTGCCATTCCCATCTACCGGAAAGTGGTCCCGTATATTATTGCGGTCATCGTACTCACCTGGTTACTGGAAGCTGATTTCAGCACGAAAGCCATGCGGATCGCCAACTGTCGCCATAGAAGAAATACCCTCTTCTTTTCAGTGATATACCTCTTGTATGGACTCGGGCTTTTGTACACCAATAATATCGGCAATGGCTTTTTCGATATGGAGGTGAAGATGTCACTTTTCATATTCCCCGTATTAATGGCTACCATCCGGGAAGAAGTTCTTTCGAAAACGATTGCCAGGAAAGTGTTGTGGTCATTCGTGTTTGGTGTACTGGCATCCATCTTGATATCGTACGGCCAGGCCATCTACCAGTACTATCAAAAGGAAACGCTGGCGGTATTCTACTATAGCAGCCTTTCTCCCCTGATTCACCCTTCTTACCTGGCGATGTATGTATGTTTTGCCATAGCCATCGTATTGTATTTCATGTCGAGAGGATTCGTTGTCGGAAGGATCAGGCAAACCTTGTCTGTCCTGCTGATTATCTTTTTTCAGCTCTTTGTGATTATGTTGAGCTCCAAAGCCGGGATACTCGGGTTGGCCATAACAATAGCGTTGTTTTCTGGATACCTTTTCTTTGGTGAACGACGATTAGGAAAGGGCCTGCTTGTAAGTGGAATGCTCATAGGATCTTTCGTATTCCTTTTTATGGTATTCCCGGTCTCGGCGGAGCGCTTTGATGAAACCCGCGTGGCCCTTGAACAGGCGGATATTAATTCGGAGGAGATGGCAAACAGTTCCGGTGAACGCATCATGATATGGTGGTATTCTTTTGAGATTACCAACGATAATTTTCTGGCAGGAGTTGGCACCGGCGATGTAAAAGATAACCTGATGGATAAGTATCGCGAGAAGCAAATGCTCAGCGCGCTTGGCCTGGAATTGAATGCCCATAACCAGTACCTGCAAACTTCCCTGGCCCTGGGTATCCTGGGCTTGATCGTCCTGATGCTGAACCTTGTTTTGCCTGCTATTTATGGGATAGAACAACGGCATTACCTTTATGTGATCTTCCTCATCCTGATCGCCTTTAATTTCCTGGTGGAGTCAATGTTGGAAACACAGGCAGGAGTAGTCTTTTATGCCTTCTTTAATGCCTACCTTTTTTCCCTAAAAAAAGATCCCGCCTCTCTCGAAGCAGGATCTCATAAATAGTTAATTCTGTATTCTGTATTTGAAATATGAAATTTATTTCAAAGTTCAGATTTCAAAGTTCAGAGTTCTATACATACCCTTGCGCGATCATTGAATCTGCAATTTTTACAAATCCACCGATGTTAGCTCCGGTTACATAGTCTACGTAGTCGCCTTCTTTCGGGCCATATTTCAGACATGTAGCATGGATATCTTTCATGATCTGCTGTAGTTTTGCATCTACCTCTTCGCGTGTCCATGAGAGACGCAATGAATTCTGACTCATTTCAAGCCCTGATACGGAAACACCACCGGCATTTGCTGCTTTACCCGGGCCATACATGATCCTGGCATTCTGGTAAACTTCAACAGCTTCAGGTGTTGAAGGCATGTTGGCTCCTTCTGAAACGAGGAAACAACCATTCGCAATGAGGGTTTTTGCATCTTCTTCATCAATTTCGTTTTGCGTAGCACTTGGAAGAGCGACATCGCATTTGATGCCCCATGGGCGCTTGCCTTCGTAATATTCGCATCCGTATTTCTCAGCGTATTCTTTGATACGACCCCTCTTCACGTTCTTCAGGTTCATTACGAAAGCGAGTTTGTCAGCATCAATGCCGTCAGGATCATAAATAAAACCTGCTGAGTCAGACATGGTAACTACTTTAGCTCCGAGTTCAGTAGCTTTTTCAGTTGCATACTGAGCAACGTTACCTGAACCTGATACTGTACAGATCTTGCCTTTCATGCTGTCGCCACGGACCTTAAGCATTTCTTCTGCGAAATATACCTGTCCGTAACCTGTAGCTTCCGGACGGATGAGGCTGCCACCCCATTCACGGCCTTTACCGGTGAGAACACCTGTAAATTCATTTTTGAGTCTTTTATACTGACCGAAAAGAAAACCAATTTCCCTTCCGCCAACGCCGATGTCACCGGCAGGAATATCAGTGTTTGGTCCGATATGACGAAATAGTTCAGTCATGAAGCTCTGGGTAAATGCCATCACTTCGTTGTCTGATTTCCCTTTTGGGTCGAAATCAGATCCACCTTTACCTCCACCCATAGGAAGTGTCGTAAGGCTGTTTTTGAATACCTGTTCGTAAGCAAGGAATTTCAGTACACCAAGGTTTACTGTGGGATGGAAGCGGAGGCCGCCTTTATACGGGCCAATTGCGCTGTTCATCTCGATCCTGTATCCTTTGTTGATCTGGATCTCACCTTTGTCATCTTTCCAGGGAACCCTGAATAATATTACCCTTTCAGGTTCAGCAATTCTTTCAAGGATCTTGGCAGTTTTGTACTTTGGATTTTCCTCTACATAAGGAATGATGGTAGCGACTACTTCCTCTACAGCCTGGTGAAATTCAACTTCACCCGGATTCTTGGCTACGATCTTAGCCATGAATTCCTTTACTAATGAATCATATGCGTTTCCCATAATTTAAAAATATATTTGATGGTTGAATAATTAATATTGTGAAAATGTTCACAATAATAGTCAAAAAATATTTAGAATTGTAGTAGAAGGGGTATTATATTGATTCTAAATAACATTGGAGCTTTTTTGGGCATGCGGAATGAAGATTTTGTACCTTTACAGGGCTCAATAATCATCCTTATTATTTGATAATGGCAGACAATAAAGGCAAAGGCAAAGACATCAATAAATTACAGGCAGAAGCCAGGGAAAGGCTGAAGGAACTTGCGGCTATAAATCAAACAACACAGATACTGAATGAGGGAAAAAGTATCGAGGAAACTCTCAGCCGCCTGGTTGATATACTTCCTCCGGCATGGCAGTACCCGGAGTATACCGCTTCCCGCATAACTTTTGGCGAGCTCGAATTTACCAGCAGGAACTTCATGCCCACCAGCTGGGTGCAACGACAGGCTTATGAAACCATAGATGGGATCAGTGGAAAGGTAGAAGTTTTTTACCTTCGTGAGTTTTCGGAATTGGATGAAGGCCCCTTCATGAAGGAAGAGCGGCACCTGATCAACAACCTGGCAGGACAGCTTACCGGCTACCTGAATAGTGTCAAAGGAAAAACCCTACTGAAAAAGTCGAAAACACAAATACTTCAGGACGACAAATCAGGCGATGACCAGGCCGATGGTGTACATAGTCGCCAGCTGCTGCAGCGCTTCCTGAATAAGAGCAATTCCGACCGTGACCTCTATCACGACCTGATGCCTTTTAAAGTTCGGGAGATTCTGCTGGTGGCTACCCTCTACGATGCATACAGCATTGAAAAAGAGGGTCGGTTTTCGGAGCATGTCCTTGGTGAATACCACCAGCTAAGCCTTACTTCCCTGCCAAGGATCACAGGGGTGTCAAATGAGCAGGAGGCCATGGAGCAGCTCCGGTCAAAACATTTCGACCTGGTCATACTGATGATGGGTGCGGATAAGAAGTCTCCGATAGGGCTCAGCTGCCAGATCAAAAATGAGTTTACATATATTCCGACCTTCCTTTTGCTGAACAACAATAGCGATATCGAGTATGTCATGACCAAACGGTCAACAACCAGGCATATCGATAAAGTGTTTGTATGGAACGGAAAATCACAGGTTTTCTTTGCCATGATCAAGCATGTTGAAGACCGTATCAATGTCGAGAATGATACCAGCATTGGCATGGTTCGGGTGATACTGCTTGTGGAAGATTCACCACAGTATTATTCGCGTTACCTTCCGATCCTGTATAATATTGTTCTGGAGCAAACGAAACGCATTATCGATGATGTGAGCACGGACGAATTGTACAGGGTGCTGAAACTCAGAGCCCGGCCTAAAATATTACTGGCCTCCGACTATGAAGAAGCCAAAGAGATCATCGATCGCTACAGAGATTTTATGCTCTGTATGATCACCGATGTGACCTTTCTGAAAGATGGCAAGGAAGATGATGAAGCCGGTTTTAAACTTGTACAATATGCCAGGGAGAATACCCGCTACCTGCCCACCATCATTCAGTCGTCGGATGAGAACAATGCCCACCGGGCATATGAGCTGCAATCTACCTTTATCAACAAGAATTCGGAAAGTCTGTCACAGGATTTTAAAAGTTTTATCACCCATTTCCTGGGATTTGGAAACTTTATCTACCGCGATAACAAAGGAAAGATCATCGGCACGGCCCGATCGCTGAAAGAATTTGAAAAACAGCTTTTGAAAATTCCTGATGAATCATTGCTTCATCATGCCCGCAAAGATCATTTCTCGCACTGGCTTATGGCCAGGGGAGAGATACAGGCAGCCAAAATACTCAGCCCGCATAAGGTCAGCGACTTCGACACCCCGAAAAAGATCAGGGATTATATGCTCGACATTATTTCGAAATTCAGAAATGAGCAGGACAAAGGCAAAATCATCCCCTTCGATAAAAATGCGATTTCCGATGAAGCCAATATTGTGGCATTGTCGGAGGGCTCCCTGGGTGGAAAAGGACGTGGTATTGCTTTTATCAACACGCTTATCTATAACTACGATTTTAGCCAGCATATCCCGCATATTCATGTAAAAGCACCCAAAACATTGATGATCGGGATAGAAGAGTTTGAATACTTTATAGACAGGAATGGCCTGAAAGAACTGGTCCTGACCGAAAAAGATTATACGAAGATCAAGATGGCCTTCCTGAAAGCATCGCTTACCGATACCCTGGTAAAACGCCTAAAAATGGTGCTGGAAGACTTCCGCCAGCCATTGGCAGTCAGATCATCAGGACTGTTTGAAGATTCCTTGATACAGCCATTTGCAGGGATTTTCGAAACCTATATTCTTCCGAATAATCACCCTGTTGCCAAAACAAGGCTGCAACAGCTTATGGATGCGATCAAACTGGTTTATGCCAGCGTTTATTCCGAAACTGCCCGGGCTTATGTAGAAGCTATCAATTATAAGATAGATGAAGAGAAGATGGCAGTGGTTCTTCAGGAAGTGGTTGGTAATAAATACGGTAACTATTTTTATCCTCATATCAGTGGTGTGGCACAGTCTTACAATTATTATCCCGTCTCACATATGAAACCGGAAGAAGGTTATGTGGTAGCCGCTGTTGGTTTGGGAAAATATGTTGTAGAAGGAGAAAAAGCATTCCGCTTTTCTCCGAAATACCCGGAGATAGAGATCAACAGTCCCAAAGACCAGTATAAGAACTCCCAGGTGAAATTTTTTGCTGTCGACCTGCAAAAGACAGAGCCTGATCTGCTGGAAGGTGATATTGCCGGCCTTGCCAGGTTAGAGATTGAAGAAGCTGAAAGGCACGACACATTGAAACATTGTGCATCAGTATATAATCCTGATAACGACCAGATCATCCCCGGCCTGACGCATTACGGTCCCCGCATCGTGAATTTTGCCAACATCCTGAAGTACGATTATATTCCCCTGTCAAAAACCATTGAGGTAGTGCTGGATGTTGTGAGGGAGGCCATGGGTTCACCTGTGGAGATCGAATTTGCCGTTGACCTGAATAAGGATAAGGATGGAATGGCATCTTTTTACCTGCTGCAGATCAAACCATTACTTGGTAGCGCCTCCGACTATAATGTAAACATGGATAAGATCAAAAAGGACAGCATCCTGATGTTCTCAGAGAAGGGAATGGGCAATGGCATTATTAAGGATATTTATGATGTGATCTATATCGATCCAGCCAGTTTCAACAAAGCTGAGACTGTGGAGATCGCTAAAGAAGTCGATCAGTTTAACTCCTCTATGATTGCGGAGAAAAAGAAATATATACTGATCGGTCCGGGCCGTTGGGGAACACGTGACCGCTGGATTGGTATTCCGGTTACCTGGCCACAGATTTCCAATGCTGCAGCCATCATAGAAACCAGCCTGGAAGACTTTCCATTGGATGCTTCCTCGGGGTCACACTTTTTCCATAATGTCACCTCCATGAATGTGGGCTATTTCTCCGTTCAACCGGAGGTCTCAAAAAGCTATATCAAATATGATAAGCTCGAAGAGCAGCAAGTAGTGAAAAAGACGAAATATATAAAGCATGTTCGCTTCGAAAAACCGCTGAAAGTCAGGATGGACGGTAAAAAGCGGATCTCTGTGATCACCCTTGCCGAATAGGCTGCCTTATTTATATTTACTATAAATTGAATATATTGGCAGGAGATAATTCTTTGGATTTCAAAACCTAAGATTCAGGGCTTTTATGAGTAGGGTGCTAAAGTGCTGAGAACCTGCTGATTTTAGTAGGTAGCTAGCTGTAATTTTCATATAATTGTGGTATAATTCAAATAATATTTACTGATTTAAAGGAGAAAAGATAATGTACGAACTCATCTCGCTCAAATTGAAGTGTCCCGTCTGTGGGAAGTCCCTGATGGATGATGAGCATCTTGTTGACAATGAATCAAGCATTCTGTTGAATATCGAGATCGCAGGAAAGACAGGCAGCATCCGCCTGAGTTCCATATACGGCAGTTATAATTACCTGACCGAAATTGAAATGCCAAAGGATGAGATAGCTAAATTTTCGTGTCCGCATTGTGAAACACATATTACATCTGATGCAGAATGCCTTTCATGTGGAGCCGATATGGTCCCTTTCTACCTCGACATGGGTGGAAAAGTAACCATCTGCTCCAGGAGTGGTTGTAAGAATCATATTGTGGCTTTCGAGGATCTCGCTATAGCTCTGAAAAAAATGTATCAGGAGTATGGCCTGGCCGGGAAGGATGATTTTAAACCCGATCATAAGATCACCCAGGTTGAAAAGCCTGTAGATGAAAATAAGGAGATCATAGAATCCGGGGCTTTTCTCAACTCGTATTGTCCGCATTGCAACAAAAGCCTGCTGGAAGAAAATATGTTGAAGCTGAAGATCCACAACGGTGGGGAAGGCTTCCTCTTGCTAAGTCCATACCTGAATGTCTTCACATCAAAATCGACCATTTTCCTCGAAGAAGATAAGGTACTAAAAGATGTCCGATGCTGGCATTGTGATAAGAGCCTCATCCCTGAAGAGAAGTCATGTAAGAAGTGCGGATCCGATGTAGTTAAGATCGAAGTTGGGGCACGTACCAAATTAATCGACTTTTACATCTGCACAAAGAAAGGTTGCCGCTGGCACGGGCTGAGCGGCGATGATTATTTCGACATCCGGCTGCAGGACAGCCTGGAGTGGTAAAAAAGTAAAAAACAAAATCTTATAATTATGTTCCAGATAGTCAGAAAACAGGAAATGGCCAGGGGCACGATCATCCGCTTCGATATCAATGCGCCTAAGATCGCCAAAAAAATCAAGGCTGGCCAGTTTGTGATACTGCGTGTGAATGAGACCGGTGAGCGCATCCCGCTTACCGTTGCCGATAAGGACGAATTCGCTGGCATCATTACCGTCATCTTCCAGGTGGTGGGAAAAACAACTGCACTAATGCGCTCGCTTAATGAAGGGGACCTCATCAAAGATGTAGTGGGCCCCCTGGGCAAACCTGCGCATACTGACAAGGTAGGAACAGTGATTATGGTAGGAGGAGGTACAGGTGTTGCCATCCTGCACCATGTAGCCAAAGCTTATAAGGAAGCAGGCAATTATGTGATCAGCATTATTGGCGCCCGCGATAAAGAAATGCTGATCCTGGAAAATGAGATGGATCAGATCAGCGATGAGCTGGTAGTAACAACCGATGACGGAAGCTATGGACAACGTGGTTTTGTAACAGACCCGCTCAAGAAATACCTCGATGAACGTAAAGACATCAAACAGGTATACGCCATCGGGCCCATCATCATGATGCAAAATATAGTGAAGCTGACCAAAAAATATGATATGCCTACCATGGTCAGCCTCAACCCCATCATGATAGATGGCACAGGTATGTGCGGAGGTTGCCGTGTAAAGGTGGATAATGCTACCGCCTTCTGCTGCGTTGACGGACCGGATTTCGACGGCTTCAAAGTAGACTTTGATGAGCTGATCAATAGAAATTCGCTCTACTTGAAGGAAGAAAAAGATTCACTCCTCTTTTCAATTAAGTAAAACCAGAATTAGCTTGCTATGTTAGACCAGAATGTTAAATATTTAAAGTTTAAAACCTATCTGAACTCATACTGCCCTCATTGTCATGAGAGCTTTAACACCGAGAAGCAGGGTGTGAAGCAGATAGAGTTCAAGGCGATATACAAGAAGGAAGAGGTCGACCTTATCCTTAGTCCCTATCTCGATGTATTTGAGGTTGAAGCCTCAGTAGCCATTGATGAGGGCGACAAGGTGGATGATATTTTGTGCCCGAACTGTAAGAAAAGCCTGATTCATACTGAGGTTCCCTGCGGGGAATGTGGTTCGCCGGTGGCAGAGGTCATCGTTTCGGCAGCCTCCAGGCTCATCCCGTTTTTCCTGTGCTCAAAACATGGGTGCGAATGGCACGGGCTGAGCAAAAGGGATGAGCGTACCATCAAGCTGAAGATCCCTCGTCAGGATATGCCCGAGCAGGACCAGACACTAAGGGTGCACAACTGGCAGGAGGTACCATACGGATATACTTCCGAGCTGGCACTGCTGGAAGCAGGGCGCTGCCTGCAATGTAAAAAACCTATGTGCGTTGAAGGATGCCCTGTCAATGTAGATATACCTGAATTCATTGCGCTGGTTGCGGAAGAGAAATTCGACGAGGCGGCAAAGAAGATCAAAGTAACCAATGTTTTTCCGGCTATCTGCGGCAGGGTTTGCCCACAGGAAAGCCAATGTGAAGCGAAATGCATTGTAGGCCATAAAGATCAGCCGGTGGCCATCGGAAGGCTCGAAAGATTTGTTGCCGATTACGAACGGAAGATGGAACTGGTTAAGATACCGAATATTACTGAAAATACCGGACAGAAGGTTGCTGTTGTGGGTTCAGGACCCGGTGGCCTGACCATTGCAGCCGACATGCGGCAGCTGGGGTATAGCGTTACCGTTTTTGAGGCCCTGCATGAAACCGGTGGGGTACTTACATACGGAATCCCGGAATTCCGCCTCCCCAAATCCATCGTACAGTTTGAGATAGACTACCTGAAAGAAATGGGGGTCCGTTTCGAATTGAACCATGTGATCGGAAATATCCTGACCGTAGATGAACTACTCGAGCATTTCGATGCCGTATATGTTGGTGTTGGAGCAGGCCTGCCCATGTTTATGGGACTGGAGGGTGAAAGCCTCGGAAACGTATTTTCGGCCAATGAATACCTCACCCGTATGAACCTGATGAAAGCCTATCGCTTCCCCGAATATGATACACCCATGCCTAAAGGGCATAACGTAGTGGTTGTCGGTGGTGGAAATGTGGCCATGGACTGTGCACGCACAGCGGCCCGTTCGGGTTGTGAAAATGTAACCATCGTTTACCGCCGCTCACGCCATGAGCTTCCCGCCAGGGCAGAGGAGGTACACCATGCCGAGGAAGAAGGCATCAGGTTTAAACTGCTCAATAACCCGGTGAGATATCTTGGAACAGACAGTAACAGGGTGAAGGCCGTGGAATGCATACAGATGGAACTTGGTGAGCCCGATGCTTCAGGCAGGAGACGCCCTATTCCTTTAGAGGGTTCCAACTTCATCATCGAGTGCGATATGGCCATCGTGGCAATTGGCAACGGGCCCAACCCTATCATCTTTGATTCTACCCCCGATATGAAACTGAACAAATGGGGGTATATAGATGCCAACCCGGAAACCAACGAAACTACCAAAGCATTTGTATATGCAGGCGGGGATATCGTTACCGGATCTGCCACTGTGATCGAAGCAATGGGTGCCGGCAGGATTGCTGCCAGTGACATGCATAAAAAACTGACAGCAATCCGGGAGAAGCAAAAGAAAAAGCCGGCAGCTAAAAAGAAAACCTGATAAAAAATAGATCAGATATACAAAAAAGAGGGTGCTCTGTCGAGACACCCTCTTTTATTATGCTTGCGCCGGTGTTTATTGCTTGATAAACTTCCTGGCTACCCGGTAATTGTCATCTGCAATAATCTCAAGAAAGTACATTCCGGAATGTAGTTCTGAAGTATTGACCTCGAGTGTTTGCGTGCTACCCATACTGAACTGGTCCATGATAAGCAATTGTCCCATTTGATTATAAATTTTTACTGTGATCTTCGTGGGATTTTTAATACCGATATCCAACTTCAGTTTGTTGCTTATTGGGTTTGGATAAACATTGCTTACATCGTCAATGTAAATTGACTCGATGCCATTGGGTCCGAAATAGATTTCCTCACTGTTCATGATCATGGAAATATCATTTATTTCAGGAGTATTATCTGTTAAACTAAAATCTTTCGGAGTCATATTGATCCCCGTGACCTCTGCAAACAGAGCGTATGTTTCGATGGGCAGAGAAGTAAATTCAAATTTACCTTCGTCATCAGAATAAGTCAAACCAACAAATTCACCTTGTTCGTTTGCCAGCATGATCTGGACATCCACTGCCGGTGTATTGGCTTTTTCAGCCGTTCCATGTGTAATGTTACCGGCAATCATACCCGGGCCTGAAACAGTCTGAACAACAGGGATAAGATTAATATCGGCCGTATATAAATTATCATCCAGGTTGATCAAAATAGCATCAGCCCAACTGGCAACATCTCCGTAGTATGTTGGCATGTATGTACTGAAATATGAAGAAGAAGGTGATGGTTCAGCCTTTACATAATAACCCGCCTCGGCCATTGGATAGAAGAGGTAGTAACCTAAGGTATCTATCATTTCTGAATAGACATCAGTAATCACTCCGTTTTCTTCCTTATAGGCATAAGCAAAACCATGATCCAACTGGTATATATCGGCAAAAACATTTCCGCCTAAGTAAAGATCATCTTCCAACTGGACATAAACTAATTCGCAGTAAGTACTTGTGCAGAAACCGGAATCAGCGGTAATTGTTAGACACACATAATATTCCCCGCTTGCATTAAAAGTATGAACCGGATTTTGTTCTGCTGACCCACTACCATCACCAAAGCTCCAACTCCACGAAGTTATTGGATTGGCGGAAATGCTTTGATCGAAAAAGTGTACTGTGAGATTGGCAGTGCTATCTTCAATATAGTAGAAATCAGCCTGGCAATCACCACCACCACCTGGTAATTGAACTATCATACATTCGGTGCTGGTACATGATCCTGAGTCCGAAGTGATAGTCAGGCAAACATCCGCATAACCGCTTATGTTGTAAGCATGAACCGGGTTTTGTTCTGTAGAAGTGTTACCATCTCCAAAATCCCAGTACCAGCTATCGATTGAACCAAGGGGGGTACTCAGATCATAGAAATGAATTACCGTATAATCTCCACCGACACTGTCGATAGTGTAATAGAAATCTGCAAAACAATCATTTCCACCTCCATTCTGGACCACTACATCCATACAATAAGTGTCGGTACACATTGCTCCTGCGTATTCACTTTCGATAGTGAGGCATACATTATATGTACCCGCACTGCCGTATGTATGGACAGGGTATTGTTCTCCTGACCCGGTGCCATCACCAAAGCTCCAGCTCCAGGAAGTTATGGGGTTAACAGAGGTACTTTGATCAAAAAACTGCACTGTGAGATTAGCAAGGCTATCATCAATATAGTAGAAATCAGCCTGGCATTCTGAACCCGGTGTGGAATCAACGCAAATTTCAAAATCTGCATAAACCTGTGATCCGGGACTCTGTATCAGGGTGTCATGAATTCCATATGTACAGAGGTCATTGGTAAAAATGTATATGGAAGTCACGGATATCCCCATAGTGTTTATGGTATCCATATAAAATCCATTTAAATTTGTTGCCACTGTCGAAGAATAGACGGTGCTATCATTAAGCATAATGTTTACATCATGATTTGCAACTGGGTCTCCGTTTAGTTCATTTGTTACAGTGCCGCTGACGGTAATAATATCCTGCGCCTGCAAGAAACTAAATCCAAATAATAATAGAGTGAATAGTAAAAGAAATGATTTTTTCATGATAAAAGATTTAAGTGTTTACTTTAAAGTGCACTCAGCGATTGCATTGGTTGGAAAAGTTAAAAGGAATATTTGATACCCGCTTTAATATTTAACATTCCACCACCCTTAATGCTGTTTGGCGTATAAATCGGAGTCATGTATTGCTGATATGTAGGTTCGACAAATAAACTCCAGCCTTCGGCGATCCTGTAATCGATATTCAGTCCAAAAATCAATCGCCAATTGGTTTTTGTTCTGTAGATTAAACTGTTATTAATGTGTGTGATCGATGCGTCTTCTTCAATAAATTCAGGCACATATTGTTTTCCGGATATTTTAAAATCAAATGCTACTCCTCCAATCAATGCAACTTTGAATTTTGAACGTGCTATGAATGTGTAACCAATAAGGACCGGAATTTGGAGTGACTTATAATTGTAGGTGACTAGGTCTGTTTTCTGTTGAGGTACAGAATCAAATACTTCTACTTTGGATGTATAATAGTTTATCTCTCCATTCTCCGGGCTTACAAGTACTGAATCTACATAATTATATTGGTAGACCATTTTATTCTGATTGTAATCAAAAACATAATTACCCTCTTCATTCCAGTTTAAATACCCCAGGCCTATTTTTATAAACCAATTACGCTTTTCGTAGGCAAGTTCAAACCCAAAGGAAGAAAGATGGTGGGGAATATTCATTCCTTCATATTCAATTTTCTGAAACTGATTATAAGAGTAATATAATCCCAGGCTAAACCCCGGTTTGGAAAAATCTTCAAGATAATTTCCCCTGCCACTGTTATCCCTGGAAGATTTATGCAACAGGACCCTCTCAGTATTTTCAGATGATACCAGTATTTGTTTTGGCGGAATGGATGTTAATTCTAATAATCCAATTTCTGAGTGAATATTTGAAGTGGACGACGTGCCTTTTTCAGCATTATGAGCCTTGTTATGGCTGTTTCCATTTATTGCGAAATGAAGCGGGCGATTTTCCTCTTGCGTGGATTTAGGATCACTTTTTGCTGTAAGAGCTGCTTGATTTGGCTCTGCCGGGTCTGAAACCCGTTCAGACGTTGTTTGATCTGAACCCAATACAGGCTCATCCGGATCGGAAGGATGTTTTTGCTCAGTAACACTATTGGTCTGGTAAGTCTTCACAGGATTTGGATCCCGGACCGGGTCTTTGATTTCCTTGCTCGATGGTGCTGTATATATTAAAAATGCCCCCACCAATCCTCCCAGGAGAATGATTGCCAAAATAAGTTTTCCGGGGCCGGATCTCATAAACGCAGAAAAGGAAGGTGTAAGGCCCTTTGATATTCCCCGCCAGGCATTTTCAGGTGCCTTATAATGAGGGAGCTCATTCTTATGCTTCGATATAAAGCTTTCGGTTTCCAATTGATCAAGATTATCGGAAATATGATCCCAATTCGAAGGCTTCGGACTTCGATTTGGCATATTTTTCAATGCATTGGATAATATGTCTCGATTCTTCTCGATCATCGCTCAATATAATCTTTCAGGAGTACCTGAAGTTGCTTTTTTGCATAGTAGAGTTGAGATTTAGAAGTTCCCTCGGAAATATTTAACATTTCAGCAACTTCTCTGTGCTTATAACCTTCAACCTCAATAAGTAAAAAAATTGTTCTGCAGCCATCTGCCAGGGAAAGTATAGCCTTTTCCAGGTCTTCACCTGCCATTTCCACGGGCCAGGAGATGTTCTCTCCATTTTGATGAGCCCCAAACTGACTAAACATCACTTCTTTTTTAAATTTTCTTATTGCTGTTCGAACCACGATGGTTTTGATCCATGCTCCTAAAGTGGAATCACCTCTGAATTGTTTAATGTCCCTGAATATCTGAATAAAAGCTTCCTGAAGGGCATCATTTGCAATAGCGTAATCATTGACTATCCTGTATGCAATGGTGAACATGGCATCACAATAACGGTCATACAACTGCTTCTGGATTTTACGATTATTCTTGCGGCAGCCATTAACAAGTTGTTCCTCAGTAGCTTGAGGTGATCTTTTATGCTTTAGGATATCCTCGATAATGCAATATAGTTATTAACTTATAGTGTAAAGGGGTATTAAAGACATTTATGGTTGGAATAAGTTGCCTCCCATCCTTCATGGATAATCCATCATCACTGCTTAAACCATTCGCCCTGCCATTGGATAAGAATAGTCTATAAGCTTATCAAAACCAGTAATATATATGACTAAAGACGAACAATTTAGACCATATATAAATTATGTGTTTTAAAGGGCTGACATGAAACATTTTATAAATTTGTCTGCACTATAAAATCATTGTAAAATGCGGATTGAAAGAATAGAAGTTCAGCGGGAAATCGACGAGCAGGAACCAGCCGATGTGGAACTCCTCAACCCACTGATAGAGAAGTATAAAGACAAGAAGGGAAATCTTATTCCCCTGCTGCAAGGAGCCCAGGATATCTTTGGTTATATCCCCCGTGTGGTATTCGAAAAACTGTCTGATGATACGGGTATTCCCCTGAGTGAAATGTACGGGGTAGCGACCTTTTATGCACAGTTTCGACTGCATCCTGTCGGGAAGCATATCATAAAGGTTTGCCACGGTACAGCCTGTCACGTGCAGAATGCCAAAGCAATCACCACCTCTCTGAAGGAAATCCTGAAAGTGGATGATGGTGGCACGACAGAAGACGGGCTCTTCACCCTTGAATCGGTAGCCTGCCTGGGATGTTGCTCCCTGGCGCCGGTGATGATGATCGCTGGCGAGACCTACGGGAAACTGAACGGTGCACAGGCAGTGAAGATCGTGAAGAAGATCAGGATCAGTGAAAATAATTGATTTGACCACACTTTTGAAGATATAACATGGAAACAAAAGTAATCGTCGGCCTGGGAAGTTGCGGGATAGCCGCAGGAGCAGGGAAGGTATATGACAAAATAGAGGCCATCAAAAAAGCTGAAAAGCTCACATTCGAACTCAAAAAAACATCCTGTGTCGGGATGTGTTACCGGGAACCCCTGGTAGAAATCATCGACGACACGGGCCGTTACCTCTATGGCGAGATCGATGAGGAAAGAGCGATCGAAGTGATCAATAAACATGTGAACCAGCATAGTCCGGTGAAAGATTTTGTCGTTCAGTCAGACCTGTTCGAAACTGAAGACAACACTTTTACCGATGACCAGGTAAAGATCACCCTCAGAAATTGCGGATACATAGATCCGGAAAGTATAGAAGAGTATGAAGAGAAGGATGGCTATCGTGCTCTCCGTAGGATAGCCGGTCATGGCATGTCGCGCCTCGACGTGATACAGACCATGTTGGAATCGGGCCTTCGTGGCCGTGGTGGTGGCGGTTTCCCGACAGGATTGAAATGGAAATTTGCCAATAACAATAAGGCTGACGAAAAATATATTATTTGTAATGCAGATGAAGGTGACCCCGGTGCTTTCATGGATCGTTCAGTCCTTGAAGGCGACCCTCATTCAGTGTTAGAGGGTATGATCATCGGTGCCTATGCTATTGAAGCTACAGGCGGTGTGATCTACTGCCGCGCTGAGTATCCGCTGGCTATTAAACGCCTGCAGATCGCCATCGACCAGGCAAGGGAAAAAGGATACCTGGGAAAAAATATCCTTGGCATCGAAGGCTTTAACTTCGATATGTATATTAAAGAGGGTGCAGGTGCCTTCGTCTGTGGCGAAGAAACCGCACTGATCGCTTCTGTGGAAGGCCAGCGTGGGATGCCCCGCAAGCGTCCTCCATTTCCTGCTGCTTCAGGGCTCTGGAAAAAACCTACCAACATCAACAACGTAGAGACTTTTGCTAATGTCCCATGGATCATCCTTCATGGTGCGGCGGAATATGCCAAGTATGGCACCGAGAAAAGTAAGGGTACTAAAGTATTTGCCCTGGCGGGAAAGATCAAGCGTTCCGGACTCGTAGAAGTGCCCATGGGTATGAGTGTGAAGGATGTGATCTTTAAACTTGGTGGTGGTATCCAGGATGATAAAGAATTTAAAGCGGTGCAGATGGGTGGACCATCAGGTGGCTGTATCCCGGCACACCTGTCAGATACTATCGTAGACTATGATTCAGTGAATGCAACCGGAGCCATTATGGGATCCGGTGGGATGGTAGTCATGGACGAGACCACATGCATGATCGATGTGGCCAAATTCTTCCTCGACTTTACACAGAAAGAATCCTGCGGAAAATGTACCTTCTGCCGAATAGGAACAAAACGCATGCTTGAGATCCTCACCAGGATCACCGAGGGCAAAGGCGAAGAAGGCGATATTGAAAGGCTGGAAGAACTCTCATACCAGATCAAGGACAATTCACTCTGCGGACTGGGACAAACAGCGCCCAACCCGGTACTGACTACCATTAAGTATTTCAGGGATGAATATGAAGCCCATATCCGTGATAAAAAATGTACGGCCAGGGTATGTACCAAGCTCCTGACTTATACAGTCCATGAAGAGAACTGTACAGGCTGTACCGTCTGTGCGAAGAACTGTCCGGTGAATGCTATCAGTGGTGGACGCAAGGAAATCCACCATATCGATCAGGACGTATGTATCAAATGTGGTGTATGTTACACCAAGTGTAAGTTCGAAGCCATCACATTATCTTAAACTGACAAAAAGAAGCTGCATAATGAGCGAAAAGGTTAATGTTATACTGAATGGAAAAATAGTTCCCGGCATAAAAGGGGAATCCATTTTGCAACTGGCGAAGAGAAGCGGGATCGAGATCCCAACCCTTTGTAATGATCCTCGGCTGGAGCCTTATTCCTCCTGCTATGTGTGTGTTGTTGAGGTTGAAGGCCTGAGGGGCCTGCAGCCATCCTGCTCCACCATGATATCGGAAGGGATGAAGATAGAGACGCATAATGAAAAGATCGCCGGTGCCCGGAAAACTGCCCTGGAACTGATCCTGAGCAACCACTATGCCGATTGTATCGGACCCTGTAAACAAGCCTGTCCTGCAGGTGTGGATGTGCAGGGATATATTTCACATATCGAAAAGGGCCAGTACCATGATGCAGTAGCCCTGATCAAGGAAACCAACCCGCTGCCGGCCATCTGTGGACGCGTTTGTGTTAGACCATGTGAAGTTGCCTGCCGCAGAAACCTGCTGGATGAAGGTGCTCCCGTGGGGATCGATTACCTCAAAAGGTTTGCTTCAGACTTTGACCTGGAATCAGCAAACAAATGGAAGCCTGAGATCAAGCCCGAAAGTGGAAAGAAAGTAGCTATTATCGGTGCGGGCCCCGGTGGGGTGTCTGCCGCATTTTTCCTCAGGAAGGAAGGTCACGATATCGATGTTTTTGAAGCCAGCCCAAAACCGGGTGGATGGCTCAGGTACGGGATACCCGAATATCGTCTGCCGAACGACATCCTCCAGAAAGAAGTGGATAATATCACTGAACTGGGCGTTCGTATCCATTATAACAAGAGCCTGGGTGATAACCTGAAATATGCTGAGCTGCAGAAAAAATATGATGCCGTAGTCCTCGCCATTGGTTCACAGAAAGGGACTATGATAGGCGTTGAAGGCGATGATGCCGAAAATGTATTTTCAGGTATCGACTTCCTGAAAGAGATGGAGATGACCGGTAAGAGCTACGACTTCAAGGACAAAAAAGTAGCCGTTGTCGGTGGTGGAAATACTGCCATGGATTGCTGTCGTACTTCTATGCGTTGCGGAGCAGAAAAGGTGTATGTGATCTATCGCCGTACGGAAAAAGAAATGCCTGCCAATCCCATTGAGATTCATGAATCCAAACTGGAAGGCATCGAATATCTCCTGCTCACCAACCCGGTGAAGGTGAATAAAGATAAATCAGGCAAGGTAAAATCCGTTACCTGCCTGAAGATGGAGCTGGGAGAACCCGATGTATCCGGCAGGAGAAGGCCGATACCCGTGGCAGGATCTGAATTTGAACTCGACGTAGACTATGTACTCGCTGCCATTGGTCAGAAAACAGATGTAAACTTCACCGACGATATGAATAAAGCGGTGAAGAAAGGCGAACTCAAACTGAACCGCTGGGGCGATATCGAAGCAGACCCCAACACCCTGCAAACAGGCGTAGAAAATGTTTTTGCTGCCGGTGATGGCGTAACGGGTCCTGCCACCCTGATACAGGCGATCGCACAGGCACGTATAGCCTCACATAGCTGCAACCTCTTCCTTAAAGGAGAAGAAGTAGTGCCCATACCGGGGGAATTCTTTAGCAAGCGCGATAACTTCAAAACACAGGATAAAAAAGATTATATCGGGACTTTCGAAGAGCAGAAACGTGAAGAAATGCCTACCCTTGACCCCAAGGACAGAAAGAATTTTAAAGAAGTAGAGCTCGGGTATGACAGCGAAGAGGTAGCTCACCATGAATCACACCGATGTATGGAGTGCGGATGCACCGAATTGTATACCTGCGACCTGAAAAAGTTCGCCACTGAATATGATGCGAAACAAGAAGACCTCACGGGCGAATTTAAAGAATATAATGTAGATTTCAGGCATCCCTATATCGAGATTGATAACAACAAATGTGTGTTGTGTGCACGTTGCGTCAGGATCTGCCGCGATGTTGTTGGTGCCGACGCCCTCGGACTTGTGAACCGTGGTTTCGATACATATGTAGCACCCAGCATGGGAGATTCACTAAGTGATACGAATTGCGAAAGCTGCGGTATGTGTATAAGTACCTGCCCAACAGGTGCCCTTACAGAGAACGTCCCATTTAAGCCGGGCCCGGTTAAACTGGACAAGGCCCAGAGCATCTGTAATTACTGTTCAATCGGCTGTGAATTAGACTTTGAGCATAAGAGCGGATTCGTGATGCGCACCGAAGGACGCGATGGACTGGTCAATGAAAATGGCAACCTTTGCAAGTATGGTAAATTCGGGTATAAATACCTGAATGATAAAAGCAGGTTAACAAAGCCATTGATGAGGGTGAATGGCAGGTTTGAAGAGATAGAATTTGCAGAAGCATTCAGCATCATTGCAGAAAAGATCAAGGCAGTGAAACCAGATGATAATGCATTCTTCGCTGGTGCACGGCTGAGTAATGAGGAAATGTACCTGATACAAAAACTGGCCAGGGCAGGGGTGAAGACAAACAATGTAACCTCCTTCCATTACCTGAACAGGGGACATGGCTATGTTGGAAACTCAAGGGCCAATGTACCTTTTGAACAGCTTAAAGATGCCAGCAAGATCTACCTGATCGGTTCCGAAATAAACCGCGACAATGCCGTACTTGGATATATGATCAATAATGTCAGGGTGAAGCATCATGTTCCTGTTGAACTTGTGAGCAAGCTGGAAATAAGCTCCATGGAGCACAAGGTTGAAAAATCACTTAAGGTGAAATCCTATTATCACTTTATAAAGGCGGTGAATTATTACCTGGTTGCGAATAACTTCCATAATGGAATGTT
This sequence comes from Bacteroidota bacterium, assembly GCA_003648575.1. The sequence goes on along the minus strand of QMPN01000015.1, from coordinate 952 downwards.
CATCGGTGATCATTGTGAAGGTTTCGCTGCTTATAAAGAAGACCTTCTTAAGGAAAACTTCGTTGACCTGGTTGAGAAGTCCGGTGTTGCATTCATGGACAGCGTGATTGAGTTTGCCAAGGCCTATAACAATGAAATGAATGCAGTGATCATTTTCTCCGAGAAAGAGATGTGTTCCAACTCATGCCAGGAGTTGTTTAACCTGGCCATGATCACCGGTAAGCTTGGCAAGACTGCCAACGGCCTGATTAGCCTTAAAGAAAAGAATAATGCACAGGGTATCTTCGATATGGGAATCTGCCCTACACTGGGTGTTGGTGCTGTTGATATAAAGGATAAGAACCTTCAGGCATTGCTGAAGAAAGTATGGAAGGTGAAGTCACTGCCAAAAGAGGTAAACGTGAGCCAGTTTGAAAGGCTTGAAAAGGGTAAACTCAAAAACCTTTTCATCTTTGGTGAAGATCCACTGGGATGTACCGAAGATAGAGTAAAGGTGGCAGGATGGCTGACCATTGCCGAATTTGTGGTAGTGTCGGATTACTTCATGACAGATACTGCTAATCAGGCTGACCTGGTAATGCCCGCAAGTTTTCCATTTGAATCCGGCGGCACATTTACCAATACGCAGAAGGTAATTCAAGCTTTCGAAGCCGGATTTGATGCTGCCTGTGGCCTGTCTACACTTGAGCAACTGAGCGCTTTGATGAAGCAGTTCGAGGTCAAGCAGAAAGGTGATGCTACCACGGTCATGGCTGAGATCGTGAAGCTGCTTCCGGCAGGAGATCAGGAGCAGAAACTGGAATTTAACATGACGGCTGAGATCAATGATTGCCGGATGTTCCATCATGGCTGCGATTTTATTGTGAAGCATTTTGATGAAGAATTTGATAACACTATTGAAAAATAAACCCATATGAAAGAACTCACAACATTCGACGATATCCTTGATTTT
>QMPN01000014.1 GCA_003648575.1 Bacteroidota bacterium | reverse complement strand
TATGCTCTGGTTGATGATCGTTACGAAGATTTTAAGCGATGGATTGATCTGTTTGGGTTTGTTCCCGAATACGTAATGACGAAAGCAGGATCAGAAGGGCAAGACATGATCGGGTATTCACAAGAATATAAGGTAGTCGGCACAGACTACCATAAGGGGGAGTAAGATGGGTGGTTTAATAGATATGGTTAAAGGAGTATTTGGTGGAACGACTAAAGCGGAAAAGGCTGCAGAAGCTCAAGCAAAAGCTAATGCAGCTATTGAAGCGCAGAATACTGCAGAAGAAAAACGGCGTTTAGAGAAAGACTTGGACTACAGGCAGTCTTTGGCCAGAGCCAAAGCGGCTTCTACTGGAGTAGGTGGGAGCACTTCGGAGTTGTATCTCGAATCTCTCGAACAGTCAGGCGCAGATGAGTTAGACTGGCTTGATAAAGTAGGTGCATCTAAATACAACGCCGCTATATTAGCAGGTGAGGTAGCATCCGCTCAAGCAGCATCAGCAAATTTTGGTAATGCTATGAGTCTCGCATCCATGGGTTTAGGACTTTTCGGATAAGGAGGGTACTATGAAGTTACCAAAAATAGATGAAGTTGGTGGAATGAGTCGTATGGTTCATAGTCAGACTCCTACAGCCGCAGCCATAGTAGCTGAAGGCGGGCGAGGAGCTATGATTGTTGGAGCAGCCAGGCTTGCCAATCAAGCGTATGGACAGTATCAGGATAAGCAAGCAGCCGCAGCACGAGAAGAAGAGAAGAATCAAGCTGATCGGGATCGGCTGGCTAAGAGGTTGGGTGATCTAAAGAAAGCGGATCGTATTGCTAAAACTAAAGCTCTGGCAGAACAGAATAAGGTATACAATGAGAACGTAGCTACGGATCAAGCTTCTGCGGCTACTTCTGGCTCTATCCTATCTAAAATCGCAGAAGATAGGAACCAGAGTACTTCTCTTAAAATGTCGAGTAGTGACGTACCTCCAGAAGTATTAGCTCAGGTAGGCATTGACCCTGATCAAACTCCCATAGTAGATCGGCATCAAGTTCAGCCAGAGATAGATTTTTACAATGATAAAAAGCGTATTGAAACATACGGTAATGCTATTTCTGATGAAAGAACGCGTATTGAATGGAAAGCTGCGGAGATGAAAGTTGCCGTTGAGCGATATCAGAAAAATGTTGCTAAGGCTCAGATAGCTCAAGGAGTTCAATCTAAAGCTACGTTGATTGCAACTACAAACCATTTCGTGAATACAAAAGAATGGGATGCAGCTCTCACGTATGTAGCTACTTCGTCAGCTACACCGGAAGTAAAAATGACAATGAGAGATGATATACTAAAAAATCGCCAAGTGGTGCAAGCTAAAGATATAGCTGCAAGTAAAGATCGAGGGAGAATAGAGAAGCGTTTAAAGGATATCAAAGATAACGACCCTTATGTTATGTCTCATTTAGGGGGAAGTAAAAACACAGTTGTTATAGAACTGGAAACCGCCCTAAATAAAGTTAAAGCCGCAGATGCAGCAACTCTTATAGCGAACGATAAAGTTATGAATGAGAATATTGATCTTGCGATTGACCAGGCAATAGACGGCACTACTATACAAAATTTTGATATTAAGCTGGCTTATACAAAAGCGAGAGGGGACAAAAAGCGAGAAAGGGATTTGGAGATGTCTCAAGCAACCTCAACCGTAATCCCTCTAATTCAAATGACTCATCCTACTTATAAGCAGGGTGTCATAGATAAGTTTATGGATGGGATGGACTATGCTCCTGAAAAGAAAGAGCAGTACAGGAGCTACCTTGAAAATGCTGCGGCTAAATCAGTCAACGATATGGCGAACGATCCGAATGGGTTCGCTCAGAGCCTGGAAGTGGGAGGGTACGTTGCCCCACCAGAGGACTACTTTGGGAATGATTTGGGAAGATACTTGAAACAGTCCATGCCAGCCTACCAGTATGCCCTGACCAATACAGGACAAAGAGGGTGGAATATGCCTATTAAAATGATGGGAGAGTATATCCAAACGGTATCTGAGGCTACTCCAGAAAAGCAGTTACAATCCGCCCAGACAGTAGTGGAAACCCTGGGAAAAGAAGGAGCCAGAGATTTTTATAATCGCTTAGGTAATAAAGGATTGTCAGGCTCTCTCGTAATAGCAGGTCAGATTATGGCAGAGGGAACTCCAGACGCAAAAACAGCAGCAGAGAGCATAATGATAGGTCGATCTAAAAGAGGCTCTTCTTTCGATTTTACCAAAGGTCTTCAGCTGCGAAGTCGTAAAGCTCAGATTGAACGACAAATGGGCAAGCAGTTTGCGTTGGGCGATGTGCAAAATGACTGGATGGAAGCTATGACAGATTCTTATATCTGGCACAAAATGCAAGCTCACGATACCAGTGAGACAGCCAGATCGGTTTATGCCAAAAGGGCGTACAAGACGGTATTCGGCGGGAAGCCAGTAATATATAATAATATGGTAGTATTGCCTACTGAACGGGGAGAGACTACCGAAACTTTTAAAGCTAAAGTAGACAACATTCATCACGCTACCTATCGTAACGCTAAACCGTTAGCAGGGGGCTTGACATATGAGAAAATGCTAACGGATATCCGTGAAGGTGAACTGACTTTAATAAGTATTGGTTTTAACAGATACCGTCTTGTGGGTGTGTCAACTGATGGTAGTAAGCTGGCTCCTGTAAAGTATGGGAACGGAGCAGAATTTATATTCTCAGTACCTGATGCGGGTAGCTACGTATCACGAAAAGGGGGAGGAGTATTCGGAAAGTATGGAGACTTATCTGATCAGGAATACAATGCGAAAGTTAAGGCTGCAAATTTGAAGAAACGCAAAGAGGATGTATCGAGTTCCCTCGGATTTAAGATGGGTAGAAAACAGACAATAGATAAACTTCAACCTGGTTACCGCCCAGATAGTCGGCACCAACTACTGTAAGGAGATAGCATGGCAGATGAAATAACATTCGATAGTCCTGCTTATACAGGACGTCAAGACAAGCCAGGGATGATTGACAATTTTTTAATGTCGGCATCTCAGGCACGTAGAGAGGGTAACATCCCTCTTCTACAGACTAAGCCTGAAACAGATGAAGCTATCGACAACCAACTGTATAAAGATGTCGAGTCTGGGAACATATCAGAAGACGATTATGAGTTCATAATGAAGTTAGATACGGATGAAAAACTGGAGTTCATGAATACTCAGACAGAGATATACGGATACCCTAAAGTCGAGGACTATTGGGCTGCAGTTAAGTCTGAAAATGACAGGAAGATGGACGAGGATAACGATATGCGAGAGCAGTCTGGGATACTTGGAGACGTAGGCTATTGGGCAGCTCAGATAGTGACTCCTCTACTTAGTCCCGTTAACTGGCCTGGCATGATCTCAGGAACGTTAGGTGCATCATCTTTTGCTCAAGCATTTCTACGAGTAGGGATAGCAGAGACCGCTACTCAGTTTGTAGCTCAGCCCATAATTGCTAACCAGAAGGAACGGGCAGGAATTAAATACGGTAAGGGTGATATGTTTATAAACGGAATCTTGACTGTCGGCTTAGCCAGTGTCATTGGTGGGGCTACATCGCTTAAGTTAAGAGACATAGAACTCCCCTGGCTTGATAAGTTTTCTAAAAAAGCAAAAGACGAAGGCTTCGAGAGTGTCGTAGAACCTGATGTAAAATTAGTACGAGATGGAAAAGAGATGGTTCCAGAAGATTCTGCTACAGAGTTCATAGATGAAGTTGCTAACGTTAACCGAACCAGAGATGGTCGCCCGCCAGGGAGTGCTACAATAGATGACTTCGTAGACCCCGAAGATGCTAAACAAGCTCTATCCATAGACGACTTTGAGGACATGGAGAATTTGCAGCAACGTCAAGATACCACAAGACTTGACGAACTTGATGCTAAAGAGAATCTGACTCCTGACGAACTCGATGAGTTCGAGATGTTAGGTAGTCGGCAACGAGCACCTGACGCACCCGAACCAGAAATCGATCCTGTGGTAGCAAGGCACTTAAAAGAAGCGGAACCAGAAATGCAAGATGCAGCAAATGCGGCTGAGCATCTTAAAAAATTCATAGATTGTACTATTTAAGGAGGCAACATGGCAGATTGCGAAAGTTTAATAAATAGCTCAAACCTCCCTAAGGAGATACGAGAAGAATTAATGGATGCAGTCGAGCAGGGGGATAAGGAACTGTTCGATGATATCGTTAAACGAACAGCTAAGAATCAGGTGGTTCGACAAGCTGAATTAAAGAATAGGGCTGAAGTTCGAGCCAGGTTAGAGAAATACCATGAGGGTAGACCAGATACTAAAGCAGCCCTACAAGATGAGTTGTCAGGGAGAGGGTACAAGACTCAAGGTAAAGGCACCTCAATGGACACGGATATAATGGCAGCTCGAAGCCGATTGGAGACGGTAGGAGGGGACTTCTTAAAAGCAGTCAATCCTAAATTCTTTCGAGGTCAGGCAGCAGGCAGGTTAGTCCGAGCTACCATGAAAGCCTATTATGAAGGCAGAAGAGGTCTGAGTAAAGGAGCGGAGGGGGTACAGAAACAAGCAGAGTTAGCAGCTAAAGCTCTTCAAGATGCTGATGATCTTATGTACAATATGTTAGAAGAAGTGGGGTTAGATGTGTCTTACATACCCGATTACGGCGTACCTATCAAGCATGATGCGGGTAAGATAAAGAAAATGGGAGAGCTTGCATGGGTCGAGTTAATCAAGGACACAGGCATGGCAGGAAAGATCATACCTACCCCAACACAGGTGTCCAAGGGCATAACTCAAGACAAGATTCTGAGCACGATGTATAAGAACATTGTATCTCAGGACGCCCTTCCAGATGATGAAATGTTACGCAAGGTGCTCGGTCCCGACTACCGAAAAGGTTTCCTGAAAGAACGAATCTTACAGCCGACAGATGGAGACGGGGTTATAGAGTATATGAAAGCTGCAGGAGCCTCTGATACCGTGTATGACGGAATGACTCGAAAGTTTGATATGGTAGCACGGGAGTACGCAGCTGTCAAAAGGTTCGGATTAGACTATGAAGACAATTTCAGATGGTTAGCAAACAGGACGGACGCTAAACTGGATTCGAAGAATGTTTCCCTAACAGCTCGACATATGTTTGATCGTTTAATCAACAAGCCGTTAGCAGGAGAACCAATGCTGGTATCTAAGTTATTAGGTGATGTGCGATCTCTTATGGTCATTAGCAAGCTACCATTCACAGCTATAACCGCTACGTCAGATGTTAGTTTTACAAATGTAACTAAATTCTTTAGTGGCTACAAACCCTTTGTTAGGACACAACGTATACTGAGTAGAATCGACCCAACTAAGCCTGGAGCAAAAGAGACTGCTCGAAAATTAGGCTTGATCATAGACGACAGTATGAGGTATTTATCCACTGAGACAGAATGGAAAAATATGTCAGCTCATAAGTTTTTTAAGAATGCGGCTAACCTGTCTACTCGAATTTCTATGTTGACTCCCTGGACAAACATGATGAAGCGTAATGCGGGACTCGATACCCTCGGCTCTATGGCTACCAATAAATTGAGTGGAGCTTGGGGCAGAACTATGGCAAGGTACGGAATCACGAAAGAAGAGTACGCCATAATGCAGCAAGCCATCACTACCATAGAGGGAGTTAAGTTTGTAGACGTTAATATGGATATAGTGCCAGACGATTTAAAAATGAAGGTTATGTCTACCGTGTTTTCTGAAATGGGTCTTATGGTTCCTGAAATGAGTACGAGAGCCGCCTCATGGATGTCAGGTAGGTCGGAAAGAGGGAGTGGAAAAGAAGCACTTATAGCTACCATTACCCAATTTCAAGGGTTCAGCGCGTCTCAGTTGACAACTCACTGGGTAAGGATGATAGACTCTGTAGCTCAAGGTGGGTCGCAAGCGATGTACGGCCCGATGCTATTTTTCAGTGGTGTTTCCATGGGTCACGCAAGTATCTCTATGGCTCAAATAGCTATGGGCAACGATCCTAAGAAACTCGTAGATCAAGATGGATCTGTGAATTGGTCATACGTTATGGAGTGTGTAAATAAGACCGGGTTAGCTCCTGTAATAGGAGATTTCTTTATGACCGACCCGACTCTCTATGGTGGGGTAAGCGGCAAACTTCTCGGTCCGGGAATAGGGATGGGAGCAGAGGCATTTACGTTAGCTTTCGCCCCCTTATGGCAGTTGAAGGATGAGCCAGGTACGGCAGCTGAAAAGTTTTGGGGCACCTTAGAAAAGTACCACGCTTCCAGAGGAAGAGTGTTGTCTTTTGTAGAGCGGAATACTTTCTTTAACAGACTGCCTTATACGAGGGCAGCGTGGGATCATACAGTGGGTAAGACACTACATCAGTTAACTGATCCTCGGTACTTTGATAAACAGTCGCAGTTAAATCAGCGAATGGCTGATGAAGGTCGTGGAAGATTCATAGAAGAACAGAGATTACCAGATATAAATCCATTTAAGTAAGTAGTCATTACCGACTACTAAGGAGGAGCAACAATGACTATCATCCCTACTACAGTAACAACTGAAAGTAATAGGATAGACCACGACCCTGACGGAATCGAGGTCTCGTTTCCGTATGATTTCCAAGTCGACAGCATAGACCTTATGGTAGTATTTGCTGATGGAGTCCAGTATCTTGAACCTTTCACCATGACAGGACTTGGTGACCCATTAGGCGGAGAAGTAATCTTCGATACTCCCCCGTTAGAGCAGATAGAGGTTCTGACTCTTATGAGGATTATGCCCCTTACACAGGAGAAAGTCTATCCAGTGTATGGTCCGTTCCCTGCTAAGTCACATGAGAATGCGCTGGACAAGCTGACCTGGATAGCACAGCAATTACAGGAGACTCTTAACAGGGCGTGGAAGAATCCAGTGAATAATCCTGGGGCGCAGGAAGACTTTTATATGCCTCCTCCAGATGCGGGTAAAGTCTTAGCCTGGACAGCGGATGAAAAAGGACTGGAGAACCAGCCTGGGATAGGCACATTTACGGCTCTTGCAGATCAGTCTGAACAAGGTGCGGTTGATTCTTCTAATGCCGCAAATCTGTCAGCATATTATACTGGTATGGCTGAAAAGTGGGCGCAGGAAGATGTAGATGTCCCCGTAGATGATGGAATCCATCCAACAGGATTCTCTGCTTATCACTGGGCGGTTAAAGCAGGTGATGGAGGACTGGTAGAAATACAATCAGGCGATCCTTTGATGTTAGGTATAACTACACCGCAAGAAAGGTATCGGTCTATTAACCCGATAGTCGGAGTTCCAGGGGGTATGGTAAAGATAGACCCTGCAGGTAAGATTGAAGAGGGGTTGATGCCTGTTACTGCTGCTACCAGTATCGTAACAGACGACACGGACATATTGAACATAACCCGACCCGCTGATAATGAGTGGACTATCGATCCTATTACTAACGTGGCTAACGGTATGCCTAAGCTTGACAGTAATGGAAAGATTCTTCTTACTCAGTTACCTACTATTGATGTTATTAAAAGTGTTGTTTCCGCTGATGTTCAGATGCTTGTAGTTGACGAACCGACTGACAACAACTTGTCTCTCCGACCCTTAGTGAATATACCTAATGGTATGGTTAAGCTTGATGCTGAGGCGTTAGTGCCGCTTGACCAGATGCCAGTGAGTGGAGCCTTGACCTACATAGCCGCCTTTGAAGGGCATAACCGTTGTCCAAAACAAAACTATGGAGTACCAGAGTCCGCTTGTGTTGAGCCTGATACACGAAATCCATCAGAAAGATTCACCTCTTATGTACCTGAATCTGGACATATTATGGTAGTGGTAGCCTGTGATGATGAACCCGCCTTGAATCAGATAAACCTCTTGAATCCTGATACGGGATTGTATGAGCTAATGGATGTAACCAATGGGGATGCTACCATATACGCTGATGGTACGGGTGGACTACCAATAGGGTGGTACTTGTACACAGGTTTTGCCAGCCAGACAGTCCTTGCTTCTGATGTAGTGTTTGATGACACTGGAACTGCTGTAAAGGGTGACGAACTCCAGACCTTCAACCAGAATATGGATACTTTGGTAGCAAGCAAGTTTGACAAGTCTGGTGGAGAAGTATCGGGTAATATAGTTTTGCGGAATAATGTGAGATTGTCCGGTGAAAATTTCGTTGGAGATGCATTAGCGTCTTTAATAGTTCTCGGAGCTGATGACATTATAAGGTTTGGAGAATCTGATATACCAAGTGCACGAATGCGTTTTTACTCAAGCCGTGTACTGGTAATGGAGATTTTAAGCGACTCTACAACTTTTAGTCTACCTCCACGGTATGCTCCTGCTCCTGTTAACGTAGCTGATCTTACCAACAAGGCATATGTCGATGGGTTGTTAGCTTCCACCAAGCCCGCCACACAAGTCAGCTTTGACGACTCCAATACTACCATTAAAGGAGTTAATGTCCAGGTCTGGAATCAGGCAGCAGATGCAGCTATTGCAGGTAAACTGGATAGGTCAGGTGGACAGATGAACGGGGCTATTACCCTGGCTAATGGCATAGCGTTACGAGGTAGAAATGTGGCAGGAGACGGTGATATTACTCTGGCTTATATCGATGGAGCGGATAGAGCCGTATTCGGTCAGAGTGATTTTGCTGACCCAGAGACTCGGATACACCTTGGAGCTGTATTAGCTTTACAATTCACAAATGGTGTGGCACTCTTTCAGATAGTTCCACGGTATGCTCCTGCTCCTGTTAATGACGCTGATCTCGCTAACAAAGCTTATGTTGATGCTCAGTCAAGTGGTGGGGGTGCTGGTGAAACGCCTGTTGGCGGCATCATTATGTACTCTGGGTTATTTGCTGACATACCCGCCAACTGGTCTATATGTGATGGGGGGAATGGCACTCCTAATTTAGGAGATAGATTTATAAAAGGCACTATTACAGAGGAGGGACTCGGAGTTACTGGCGGGTCAGAAATTATAACAGAGGCTATGCTACCCGCTCATGCCCATGATGGCAGTGGTATGGCAGCAGGTGACCAAGCTCATGATCATGGTAACGGTGACCTTGAAGCAGATAATGATAACAGCGACCATGAGCATAACCTCCTCGTATCCGAATCTGATATGAGCGGGGATAAGTTTATGTACGGACCGGGAGAGGGGGGTACGCAGTATAGACCAACTGAGACTGACGGAGCACACTCTCATAATATCACAGGTCGAACTGCTTCAGAGACTCACACCCATCCGATCACTGGAACTACTGGTGAAGTAGGAAGTGGCGAGGCGTTTAGACCCCTGTATTATAACTTAGCTTATATAATGAGAACATCCTAAGGAGAATAACAGAGGTGGTCGGTGACGACCACCTCACTATAATAGGAGAATAGGAGAATGTTATGCAGATAAATGATTGTATAAGAACGGCACTTGGAGGGGTAGGTCAGATCAATGATCTATTGCTGGTGTACTACCAAACAAACGGAGCGACTGCGGGTCAGATAAATGATGCCGAACATGAGTTCCTGATTGCTCAGGGGGTGGTCGGCACCGAGCAGGTGAATGATATGTGGCTGGAGTTCTTAACAGCACAAGGCTACACTGGAGCATTGAACGATATGCTCTATCAGTTCTGGTGCGTAGCTGGAGGAGTGATTACGGGAGGAGGTATTAATGCCTACGAAGACTTGGATAATGACGGGCTACCAGATACGGTGATTTCCGACAACGGCACTACGGTAGTTACCGAGGATGCGGACAGCATTAACATTGATCAGGATGGGGATGGAGTCATGGACGTCCATGTCCCTAAACCCTAAATCCACAATTAAGGAGAAACGTATGAAATTTATTATGGTAGTATGGATAGCTCTGTTCTTATCAGGATGTTGTATGACAGGAGAGCAGAGTGTGAGGTATGTCAAGAGTGATAAGAGGATAAGCCTTGAGGTGTGTGGGGAATGTAGAGATTTGCCGAAGGTACTGGAAGCCACTAAGTGAAAGATTGGGAACCAGTAGATATTATAGTGGCAGGATTAGCCATAGGAATTATGGTAGTTCTAATCCTGCCACTGATTAACGTGCTCTTAGGGGGAAGCGAATTGAGTGATATGAAAACTAAAATGTTAATAGGTTTAGTATCCTCAATCGCTTCTATCATTAGTCTTTACGTGGGGTCAAGGATTGGGAAGTAGACTTATCCTCCTTTATATTCTCTAAAATAGACGCCATCATTTCTCTCATCATGTCCCCTGCTGACCTTTCTTCAAACATCTTGTTGGTTGCTGTTCTTATGATAGTCTCCATCCGTTCAAGCAATTCCACGGATGCCACATTATCGGGAGCCCCTGTTTTAGTTATCGATCTTAATACTTTTCCTGACTCAGAGGATAAGTAAGATGCTACTGATGCTACTTGTAGCGTTGTTACTTTATACGGTAATTTTTCATCGCTCATTTTCTGTCTCCTCCGCTGTAAAACATTTAGAATCTTTGCCTGATACAGGCTGTACTGTCATAAACTCGAATCCCAGTTCTTTTCCCAATGCTTTCCATGCTCGGTTAGCGTTTTCTTGTGGGCTGGCTGGTTCATGCCCTGCTACTATAATATACCTGACTGGCTTACAGGCTTCTATTAAAGCATCCCATTGAGCATCAGTCATCTTGAATTCTTTTCTTGCCATAATTTCCTCCTTTAGTTGGTTCGGCTCCTCGAGGTGGTCGGTGCCGACCACCTCAGGTTAGTTAGTTCATCTTTCGTGGCATTCCTCCAGTAGGCATACCACCTGGTGCAGACATAATGATAGGCGACCTCTTGGGCAACCCCTCCTCAATGTACTTAGCTGCTTTAGTTTTGATATACAAGTCTACCAGGTCTTCCATACTTTTGGTAGCATCTGTTACGAATACTATCGCACTTTCTTTCTTGTATTTAGGCAGCAAATACAAGTCCTGTATCATGCGTTTAAGGATACCCGCCAGCTTAGTCGCAGCCTCTGGCTCTGTAGCCAATAACGGCATCAGTCGTATCCCAACAGTATTGTCAATCATCCATCTTGCCATGTCGTCCTGTAATTTATTCTTCTTCTTTGTCATTTACGGTTCTCCTTATTCCCTCCATTAAGACCCTCATCAATGGGTCAAGTTCCATATCCTTTACCAATTCGACACATGAGAATCTCTCACATACGTCAGGTCTATCCTCTGTATTAAACAAAGTGCACCCCTTCTCACATAGGTGAATACAATCACCGTTCTCCTCCGCTCTAATCAACGGATGGTCAGGGATCAGCCGTATTGACTTACCCCATTGACAGCATTTATGACAACTGCCACAATCCACACTAATCACTTAGTACCTCCTTTAATCTTTTAAGTTTTCTCTTAAGTTCAATATTCTCCTCCATAGTCTCCTCTCCTACTTCACAGTCTTTGCACATCTTATGATCGTAGAGAGCTTGACCTTCATCACAGTCGCAGGGGTGTATCTTAACACTCACATCATCTCCGAACTGTTGAACGTCACATCTCATATCAGTCTTACAAAGAGCGCACAATATTCGTATCATTCTCCTACCTCCTTTACTTAGTTAATATTGCATTAAATAAACCTTCTTGAGAAGCGTTCTTCCTTCTCAAATATACGCTTACTTTATCATCAATAGTATTTCTGAATCCTATGGTGGTTATGATAACCCTATCTGCCTTCTGCCCTATACGTGGTAGCCTGCCATTCAACTGTAGGAACAAGTCGAGTTCCCAAGGTAGAGCAGCCCATATTAAATGGTTGCCACCAAACTGGAGATTTAGGCTGTATGCTACTGACTTGGGGTGTACTACCATAAGGGATAAGACCCCTTTATTCCACTGTTGGATCAGCCGCTTACCATCTGAGCCGCTCGTACGCCCAGTGATTGCAGCTACCTTCCGCTTTAATACTCGCTCGATTATCTGCAATTCAAACTTGAACTGAACTGCTACAAGCAGGGGCTGACCTACCGATGTCTCCAGTAGCTGCTTTATTACTTGAGCCTTGAGATCGTGGATGTGTTGTGTCACTGTAGGTAGTCGGCGCTGAGCACCTGCCTGCTCATTAGAGGTAGCGTAAACTGCACCCTGCAAGAACTGCCGCAGCTTGTGATCTCGTACTGCTGCACTGTTCGCCATCATCGTAGAAGTGGGGAACTCTAACATGAACTCCTCTTCTATCGTATTATACTGCCGCTGTAATCCTGGAGGCAGGGTGATCTTGATTGGGTTATACACCACTGGAGGCAGGTCAAGGTAGTCCTTAGCCTTGAGTCGCATGGTTATGGGGTTGACTAACTCATGTATCTTTGTATCAGCAAAAGGCTTTATGGTAGTTTGGTAGGGCGGTTCACCATTTGGTCCAGAATAGTCAAAGAATCTATTACGAAATCCATAGTAGTCAGCACCGAGCACCCTTCCGTTATCCAGTAGATTATACTGGCTCCACAAATCCTGCAAGGACTGCGGGGTCGGCGTACCTGACAGGGCTACTCGATACTGAGACATGATTGGTTTCATGCTGTTGAGAACCAACCACCTGATAGACTCCCAGTTCTTCACCATCGAAGCCTCGTCAAATACAAACATATATTTCTGGAGTTTACGCAGCCTCTTCTCTACTACTTTACTGAACCACTTGAGTCCATCATAGTTCATGATGATGTTGGTGTACTTATCGCTGTTCGCCCACTTGCGTTCCTTATCATCACCGTGGAGTACTACCCATTTCTCATGTGGATTCCATTTTCTAAATTCATCAGGCCACGTCTCCAAGGCAGCAAACTTAGGAGCCAGTATAAACAGTGGCTCGTCTATAGTTTTACCCACCTCTATACATATCCGAGTCTTGCCCATGCCCATGTCCAACATGAGGTAGCACGCCCCATGGTAGTGTATGAACTGGAACCCTTTCTTTTGAAAGTTATATAATGGTAGTCCGTGCTGACTACTTATAGGTTGAGGCATCAAATTGAAACTCCTTTTTTATGTATTCTGAGTTAAGAGGTGGCATCCAGAACTTAGTTCTTCCATCGTACTTGACTTCCCCTCTGGTTATCGTTATGTTAGGCTTGGTGAACTGGTGTACTCTGCGTATAGTGTCAGTCCATTCTCCACATGATCTGTGGAGTACATTAAGTAAATGCTTTCTATTAAAATTTTTCATCCCTGGATTTGTAGACCTGACTCTGTTTGATATGTCAGATATAGTCCATAGGTATTTATCAGTTCTAAAATTAAAGTCTTCTATATGAGTAGCTCCACGTGGACACGGAAACTTAGTATTAAAGTTAAACATATCTTCAATGATAAGATCGAGACTTGACTTCGATCTGATCTTGGCATGGAGAGAGGCTTGGTATTCGAGTTCATCATCATTGAGCAACCAAGGCGGATTGTTAGGATCAGAGTTCTCGATCTCATAGCGTAGATCATTGATGATCTTATGCCAGTCCACCCCCTCCATCTTGTCTGTCGCTACCCATTTGACAGGTATGTGGAACAGTCTCCTGTTCCCGTTGTCTGACAGGTTGAACTCTCTGCTGTTAGACGTAGCACCGTACACAGCTATAGGTCTGATGTACGACTCAATAACTTCATACTTATCTATAACTTTGATGGGGTTGTTGTCTATTAACTTCTTGAAGTTACTCTCGGTTTCACTGGTTAGGTACTGTTCTATTTCATCCCAGACTATCAGGTTATTAACAGACGATAGCTTAGTCACATCCCTGACGGCTGACTCTGTACTAAAGCCATGACCTGAAAAGGCTACCCTTTCATCTCTCATAAACTTAGGCAGTATGAATTTAAAATGAGAGGTCTTGCGTATCTGCTCTGCTCCTGTCAATAGGAGTACGCAGTTATTCATATGCATGGAGTGGGGGAAGAATATGTTACGAGCCATACCCATCAGCCATGATTTGTAGTACCTGTAATAGAGGGCATCTTCCCTGGCTATATCATCGGTTTGATAGTCTATGTCCAGACAGCTATACAAAAACCTGGGGTCGCTGCCTAAAGACTCAGAGACTTCTGTCCTGTACTCTGGCGGTAACTTGTTCATGGGTGTGTCAAAGAATAGCCTGACCATATCCACCGTTCTGTTTATGTCACCTGTCCATATGGCAAGGTTCTGCTGAATATGGCTATGGCTTATATTGATGAAGCCTTCTTGCTGACACAACTGATGGAACTTTGGTATCAGATTCTTAGCAGACCACGGACCGAAATACTTATCAAAGTATAATTTGGTATCTAAGTGACCAAAGCTCCGAGCCATTACATCTTCGTCTCCTGTCAAGTACATCTTATGAGGAGTATTCACATCTCTATACAAGACCATGTTATAGAACTGAGTCATAGCTTGGAAGTTAGAATACTGAGCCACCAATGGAACTGGGTCAATCATACCTGCTTCAACCTGTGCCTTTGATGGAGCTTTACACTGAGGCCATCTAAGAGTATTGTAATACTGGAGAGACAACATAGTGTGGAAGCTCACCTTACCTGTAGTTTTCATAAAGGATTTCCACTTAGTGATGATGTCCTTCTCACTGTCGAACCCTTCACCATCAGTCATCGACCACTTGATTACATTCTCCAAGCAAGACATCTGGTCGTTAGGGTTGATCAGCTTGGATGCATAGTCAGACATAGCCATGAGTACTTTGAGCCAGTATTCATACGGCGAGTACTCTTCTCCTGCGAACGTTACCTTGAAGGCTCGCTTGATGCGGGGGTTGCCATCCCAAGGCAAGGAGTGTAGGGCAGCAATCATCACGGTTAAAGGAGGTAGGGTATCGGAGTCAATGTCAGGAGGAGGCATGTAGTCGGTGCCGACTGCGTCCCCAATATATGCAATCCTAAATATCTCATCGAGCTGCTTGATGTCAACTTCACTTATAACGCTGCTTGAGTACGGAGTCCTGTTACCCGTGATAGTATTCCATGGTGGTCCGATATGGAACTGTGCCTCACGAGGTATGCCTTCCATGTCTATACCCATGCTCACTTTATTCTTGAAGTATCGCCCATCCATTGTCTCCTTAACTCCAGGAGCGAGCTTGGCTATAAAGCGTATACCTTTACCACTCGGACTCACTTCACTATAGACTTTGTGATTAAACAGAATGTCGGCTAAGCTTATTGGTAGTATGCCTCCGATATATTCTCTGTCCAATGGTCTGTCTACATGGTCAACGTCTCCAAGAATATAGTCATCGTCCTCTGTGACATAGAATCCTGTAAGCAGGTGACTGCCAGCGTGTTCCTTAGCTTTGGCATAAAACAAACTACCATTAGGGGTGTAATGGCTATGCTTTGGACGCTTGAGAGCACTGGCACTATGACTGTACGACCATTGCCTCACGGTTAGGAGTTCTGCTGGTATCTTATTCATAAGTATCGGTCTCCTAAATCCCATCTAACATTTTTGAATACGGGATGTCGTAGGCTACCTGCTTTAGTCTTCTCCATTGCAGTAATAGTACCGAGCTTACCGAGAAAAGAATGGTCAGCCCACATATCTACACGTTGCTTTAATGAGAATCCTCCACCTACTCTAATCTTGTTACCGTCCTCAGTGATCACGATGACACCGCCCAACATACCCCTGATATCGTCATTGCCTTCATAGAAATCTATGATCTCGAACTCACCTTCAAAGTTTTTCTTGAGCTTCATCCAGTTGAAGTTTCGTACAGATTCATAGTAGGAGAACAGTCCTTTGATCATGATACCTTCAAAGCCAGCCTGTAGGCATTGGTTGTAAAACTGCATTACTTCATTCTCATTATGCAGTATCCTGTGATAGAGATAGGATGCAGGGTTAGGACACTTATTAGTGTAATACAATTCCAGTTTAGAAGCAAGTAGTTGGTACCGACTATTAAGACTAACCTGTCTAAGTGAAGGCATATCAAAGATAGCATAGTGTACCATGCTCTTGTCCTTGCCTGAACGTATGATGCCAGATGCAGTATCAAAATCTACAGCAGGAATTACTAACTCCCCGTCATACTGAGCGAAGTGACCGCTATTCTGGAGATACTGAGCTATGTGATCCAGCCCAGGTATGGTGTGACCAGATCGTGCAGTAAAGATACCCTCTTTATACGTGGCTCTGATGCCATCCAGTTTCACACTACCCAAACACGGGTATGTTATACGTTTTGGATCCCATTCCTCTGCCTTCTGTACTGGGTTCTCCATTATGAGATTCGCCCACACACTGTTCACTGTCTTGGTTGACACTCCTATACCAAGCCTGTGTTTTATTATCTTCTTCATTAAGATACACTCTGACTTAGTCATAGCTTTCATGTGGGCAAACAGCATAGTCTTAGCATCCTTACCTGTAATGAGTCTGCTACTTAACCTATCCAGTAGCTTCCAAGTGTCTGCTCTTATAACTCTGTCGCCTTCACCCTTGACATGATTCGGTATGATTTTGATATAGTATTTTTTGAATGGGTCAAGCGTGTATTTAAAAATATTTTTTAATTTTACACTCCCTCTATACCTTATCAAAGCCTTCTTCTTTTCAGATGTCCTCGGCTCGCTACCTATCAGTAACAACAGCCGATGCTCTGGTTCTATGTGTATAGTTTCTCTACGTGGTCTTTCCATGATGTTGCTATCCTTTCGTTGCATTCCATGTTATTGCACACCTGCTCGGTGCTGACTACCTGCCGCTCGCTCATTTGTCGCTGCATCCATCTGATTAGCCCATCAATCATGCCATAAGTATTAGCATAGACAGCGAAGTGACCCATCTTGTTAAATCTTTTGATTCGTATACGCTGATTAGGTCGGGGCTTAAGTCCAGGTCGTTTGACCTCGATGAAAACAATCAAGCCTTTTGGTAGTATAGCAATACGATCTGGCATACCTCTGGAATTATGAGCATTGCCCTTGATGCACTCGCCCCCTATATTCTTTATACTCTTAACTAAGTAGTTCTCAATCTTTGATTCCGGAATCTTCTGCCATATCTTTTTCATATTTTTTCAACTCCTTTGCTTTAGTAGTCTGGTTTCCAAAGCCCTTTATAACAGAGAAGGGAGAGTCAATCTCCAATGGTACCTCAACGTACCTACCACCCTTGTATTTAGCCTTTCCTGCTTTACGTCCTTCCTGTACCTTAGCCCATATACCAGTTGCAGGGGGTTTAGGTAGCCCGCTACGAAATGACTTATCAGAAGAAGGGAACAATCTATTTAACTTTTGTGCTGCCTTATCCGCAGCTCGGACGTCTGCCATACTCATGTTACCTCCTCTAATTTATCAACCTGATCTATTAGTCCTTCTAATTTATTAACTATCGCTATTACCTGTTTGCATTGAGCCACGTCAAACAAACCAATGTGGCACATACACACTTGCATCTCTGCTGCCAGCCAGCCGTACACTCCTGATCGAGTCATGCGACCGCTCTTCCACAAGGGATCGATAGCACTATGTGCCCGAACCCTTGCTATCCTAAGCTCCTTGTTAGCAAGAGTTCCGAGTGGTACAACACTACCTATGTGAGTACCGACATAAGCCTCGCATGGTTCACATAGATAGTATAGCCTGTTCCACAATCCCTTGACGTTGGGATAAATTTTGCTACCCGCTACCATCTCTGCTCTCTTACCGCAGTAGGGGCACTTAACTGAATCACGTTTCGCCATATCAATACTCCTCGTTTCTTAGGTCGTCTATAGCTTGCTGGTCTTTGGTATCTTGTTCCTCCATTGACAGGGCTACTTTTCCCGTTCCGTTACAGTTGGTGCACGTATCATTAAACCCGTCAGGGGCTTGTGTAAATCCCTTTCCTCCGCACCCTCCACACTCTTCAATAGCCACTTTTAACTCCTTCTCTTGTCGCACCCATACTGGCTCATTGTCTGACTCATAAGGACAGTATGTTGGAGCAGCATACCCCGACATATCTTCTACTGTGTCCAGTATGCAAGCACTCCTGTCATGGGGTTTACATTGATTGCATTTATATATTGTCATATTGTTGCTCCTTTCTTAGTTTGTACTTAGCACACAGTACGAGCTTAGTACATGGCTCGCATATATCATAGCCAGGAGTAACTATATGCAGAGACTGCTTATTCGAATACTTATCCTCTGGATCAGCACTAAACTCCTTTTTCATATGCTCACTGTTATCATAGTATCGGTTACATCTGTCGCATTTCTTAGCATCTGCCATTTCGTTTCTCCTTATGCTTTTTTATATCGTTTACTTATATAGCCGTCAGCTCTTAATGGTAGCTGAGGCATCCAGCTTGGCGGGATACACATTATCTTTTCCATCTCACGTAGTCGTTGCTGACTACCTTCGACTGGGGATACACACCCTACTTCATCATACACTGTCAACACTATGTTGAATTTCGCTTGTCTTAATCGAGGCGTACACTCCTGTAATATATCACGACCTAAACCTTGTATAATATTTTCTATTATACGCTGAGGTTTAAGGTACACTACACCCCATTGCTTAGTATCAGGATTGACTCCCTTGTGTTTTATAACTTCGCCATACTTACCCATAGCTATCCAAGGTTCACAATAGTACAGCTGCCTACCTGATGGTAGTGTCAGTATTAACCACGACCTACCTGTTCTGTCCTTAGCACACAAGAAAGATGTGTTAAGAGAGTGTGCCCCATCTTCTATGGACACAGAAACGGGGATACCTGGGTACTTAATAGCTCTAATAGCAGCGTTCTTTAATGCATACCATGACGCCTTGACTCTCGGATGCTCGTTCCGATACGTGTTGGTTGCGAACTCTGCTTGATTGTCAGTCATTACCACACCATAACCAAGAGCGTAACCGATAAGACCACCAGGAGGATCACGGCGGGGAACACCAGAACCCAACATATAGCCCGACCCAAGGACGGGGGGCTTCGCCTCCTGTCGCATCTGATCAGTGACATCAGCATAAGCCACATGAAACAACTCAGTAGCAAAATCAATATAAGGATCATTACCATTTCTAAATTTCTCCACTTTCTCCCACTCCCCTGCATAGTACATGAGTAGGATGTATTCGATTGATCCCCAGTCAGCTACCAAAAGAGTTTGCTTCTTTGGTGCTTTAATCATGGGGCGTACCAGTTTCTTTGACTCTCCTAATGGGTCAGAATGTTTCAGTATCTTGAGGTTAAAGAACTGAGCAATGAGTGCTATCACCGCCTCATTATACGACTGACCTTCTTTCAATGTAACCTTGGCTCTCGGTAAGTTCAGTAACTGAAAGCCTCCTCCAGTTGTTCTACCCGTACCTGCTCCATGATAGCGTAGATTGTCATAGATAATATTGTCAACTGTCATATCAAACAGACGCTTGAACTTCTTATGAGCAGCACCCCCCAACAGTTGCCTCAGTTTCAATAACTCCAGAACTGCTGAGTAGTCGGTGCTGAGCACTTCCTCTCCTTCAAGATCATCAACTACTTTAGCTACTGTCTGCACTTGCAGGTTAGGCAGCTCAACTCCCTTCTCTGCACACCAGATTTTTATTTTATCAGTCTGACCGACAGTCTGGATTTGCTGCTTGGTCACCCACCCCACATAGGGTTCCTGTTTCTTAGTGTAATGTTCGATGATCTTCTGTATCTGACTAACAGACCACGCATCTATCGGTACACCACGAGCATTTATGTACGCTGTCTCTTCCCATATCTTCTGCTCGTTATCTGATAGAGTAGAAGCAGGGAGCTTGCGTATAATTTCATCCATCGAGTCGGTATCTCTTATACAATATTCTCTGAACTCTTGGAACTCTTCCTTAGTGTACTCGAACACACCCTTTTTATTTGGTGAACAAATTTTATTTTTTAGAACTGTACCTCTTGCTATCTTCATCAGCTTCACGTCAAGTGCCTTACCTAACTTACCCAAGGACTGAGGTAGTCCGTACCGAGCAGCTATCGCCATGACATCGACCATCTGATCCGTTCGCAGCTTGCCAAAGCCATACTTCTTACTGAACACATTGATTACAAGCTGATCAAATGCTGCATTAAACGCAGCAAAGCGGAAGCTTCGAGTGTTCTGAAAGTACATTGGAACAGGCATCCCAGGCTCCCATAACTGGGTGGGTGCTGCACCAATCTTATAACTGAACATCAAAACATCCGCTTTGGGATGCGAGAGATACCTGTGCTTACCTACATCAGGCAGACTGTAGCCACTCCGTGTCTCTGTATCAAATTTTACTATGGGTCTATCGTCCACTTTTGCCGCCTTCCTCCACTATCTCCAGCCACTCGGTAGAATAAAATTTTATTTTTTCTATGTCTCGTGTACACTCTCCTTTAAAATTAGCTCGACACGCGTACTTAATCATGTTACCTAAGAGCCAGTCTTTATATCCCTTATAGGTTAACTTAGCCTTGAGTATATCAAGAGTCTCGATGCCGCCCGCATCATAGTAAGTTGCCTTCTTATCTTTAGCCATGTGTTCTCTCTCCCTCCCTTAAGAATCGACATACGTCAGCTACCCAGTCCCCCATATAGTATTCTTCAGGTATCCAATTAGACTCCTTAGCAGCGAGTTTAATTTGTGACCACGATTCTTGATCTAAGTCTATTACTGGAGTCCTTCCATGTTGAGGACAACAAGAATTAATCTCAGTATCGCAGTATAGCACATCAGAGTCGGGCTCCGCGTCTAAAGGCGGGTCTATATTTTCACAATGAGTTACTGATGTGTATCCGTCTCCTATTAAATCTCCTCCACAATTAGGACATACGTTTTCCATGTATTACCTCCTGTTACACTACCATAAGGGTAGTCGTTGCCGAGCACCCTTATGGTAGTATGGTTAGTTATTTATGGTTACCTTCTGCTACGTCTGCCGCCATCTTATCCTTGAGGTAGTCACGAGTGGTGTCGATAGTCAGAGGTACGGTATCTTCTGGGCTATCAAGCTCGACTTCTACCTCATAATCCATTCGGATACTCTCGAAATTGCCAATGTTAATTGTTCTGCCGTATCGTACTCTTACTTTCTTTGGGGTCATATTTCATCATCCTCTGTTAAAGGTTCGGCATCCTGTCTAGTTACATGATCCTCGACACCATTTTTGATAGCCTCGGCATACTTAGTAGCTATCTCTTCTTTGATACCGCCCAGTCCAGGCAGTCCAGCTATGGCAGCTTCAATAGCATCCTGAATAAAAGTAATGGAGTTACTTAACTCCACCGCACCTGCTACATTAGCAGCCTTGACTGCCTTGAGTACAAGCGGGCTGCCTGTTAATACAGGTGCTGCGGTGTGCAGTACCAAGCCCACGATCATGTCACCATAAGGCGTTTCAAGCAGAGCTTTGAACCCTTCGGGACACTGAGGAAGTTTCTTCAAAGAACCCTTGACCGCAGCAACCACTGCCTTACCCTGTTGTAATGTTATAATTGTATTCTTTGCAGTATCTAATGCTGTAACTGCATTTCCCTTAACCTGTCCCGCCTTGTTTTCAAAGTCAAATCTTTTATCGTTCATGCTGTTCTCCTGTTTTAGTTTTAGTGGACACCACTTTGGTGATGTGTTATTTCTATGGGGCTTATCAATGTATTCGTGATTTGGTGAGTCTGAATGGTCACATGTATATTCGTAGTCGTAATCATCACTCTCACAATATACATGAACACAGTCGCCACATTTGATTACTGATAATTCAAGTATTTCATTTGCTATCTCACACTTTCCATCCTGATATACAGGGCACTCGACCCCACATTTACCAGACTGACCAGCATCATAACATGCTCCGTGAGTACTCATACTAACCTCCTTGTTAGGTAGTCGGGGCAGACTACCATAAAGACAGTCCGCCCCTTATGGTAGTATGGCTATCCTCCGAACGGATCAGCGTTTGGCTTCTCCAATTCCATTGAAGCCTTGTCACCTTCCAGATTCTCGGACTCTGCTGCAAACTCAGAGAACGCAGACTCAGCGGACTCACGCCCATCCAGTCTATCGCCATCACCAGTTTTAAATAGAGCGTTCAGCCCTACCGCAATACCCCTTGATTCCGGAGTCTTGAAGGGATAGAATGACAGAGCAGCACGACACTCACAACCAGAGTAAAACTCTGACTGATCTGTGATAGCTACGACCTTGCCATTCAAGGGCTTGGTTATTTCAGGCGGAGAGAAGTGTTCACTATCAGGATCGCCATCTGAATTAGCATTGAGGAACATGCATCCCTCATACCCGATGCCAGGTTTCTTGATGCCAGTCTTAACTTCGCTATCTCCATCTCTCAATGGTTTCTTGACAACATCCCACATGGCAGCAGGGAACATACCCTTAGCAACACCTTCGTCAAACGCTGCCTTGATGGCATCATTGTACATCTTGATGTCGGCTGCATTAGTCTTGGGAAACAAACAGCATACAGAAAATTTTAATTTTCCCTGTTTGTTCTTACGAGCTTTCCATACATACGCATAACTTGCTTTCATTTGTCCTGTTTTCACGTTAATACCCATTGTTCGTTACTCCTTTTTTCCGTGTAGTCGTTGCTGACTACTACAATTAAGAGGTTAAACTACTAACCTCAGTTCAGCCCCTAAAGATGAGGGGCGTATATACTTCAATCGTTCTTGCCTATCCGCCATCTTCCTGCGGATACGCTCCTGCTCGGGAGCCTGCTTAGCTAAAGCTATTGCCATGATGTCGTCAAGAGATGCTTTCTCTAAGAAAATCTTCTTGGCATCATGTTCTAATGGCTTAAAATAAGTAGCCTTATACCCTTCACATTCAGCATAGTGGTGTGCCGCTCTCATGTCACAGTCAACGGAAATAAAATCCATAGGACTCTGTTCCATCGTTCTATATATTATGTTATGAGCCAGTCTACAAGGTATTACCATACCTCGCATCCTCTGTTGCATGTCGTACAGGTAGTGTTCGTGAGTTCTATACTTACCTGGATGATAGTTCCAGGTATTAGACTCGCCCACTACCTGTCCTTCCACGTGGCGAAAGCGTATGTGGTGGCGTCTGCTGTGATCGTACTCGCTATCAAACACAGACTCCGCTACCTCCCAGCCGCTACGCTGTAACTCATAGGTATCAGATCGCCAGCCCATCCATTCTAAACGTACTGGCTCACGCCCTATCATTACTCAAGCTCTTGTGCAACTTTGATCTTCAGCTCAAGAACTTCCCTGTCTATGTTAGCCAGGACTTTGGCAGCTACTGCCCGCCTGTCCATCAGGTTCTTTACTTGTACCTTTAACTCTTTCCGAATCTCTTTAACTCGGCACTCTTTTGCTTCATTAAACAGATCCTCTACCGCTTGATTAACATAACTTACATTGTCTTTCTGGTCACTCATTTTTACTTCCTCCGTGTTAATTGTTATACTACCATTAATTACTTAGCCGCAAATGGGTCTCTAAGGTGCTTGACATCCAGCATTATTTCTGCATCAGCAGCAAACTCATTCTCCATCGTAAACTCTAACGCTTTCCTCTTGTCACTATCCTTCACCAACACTGGCTTACCTGTTGGTTTCTTAATCATATCCTTCCAAACCTGTGACTTCTTGAGTCCAGGCAGAACCTTCTCTGCTTGTGCAAGGGATATAACTTCTTCTGGCTTGTAAGCCTTGTCACCTAAGTGCGTCTTTATGTAGTCGGTGCCAACTACCTTGTCTTTAAATACCCTCGTGCTTCGACCTGCTACTAATTTATATCCTTCAAATCCACGGGTGGACTTGATCTCACGAGTAGCATACGCTCTGCAATCCTTAATAGCCTGTTGAATATCATCGGCTGCATCCAACAGCCTGATCCAGTCCTCTTTAGTTTTAACAGCAGGATTCTTTGCTGCCTGGACTAACTGTTTAGACTGCTTAGTAAGCTCAGCGAGTCTCCATTCGCAACCATCCTTAGCATTACACCATCGGCACGCTTCCATTGAAGGGTTATACCGTAGAATCTCATTCCTGGATTCAGCTATAGCTCCTGCTATTGTATCCAGTATCATGTAACAGAGGGTAGCATAAGGCACATGCCATGGATCGAAATGACCCAGTGTTGGCTGCACTATATGAACATGCAACTCCTGTTCAGGTATGACTCCTTGAATAAAAGGAACAGCCCCACCAAGATAACTGATACACTGAGGATTATCCTGAGCAAAAACCTGGATACCGTATCCAAATTTATAGTCAAGAACATCTATCCTGGTTTCCGATTTAACTTCGACATCCATCGTGCCTAACACTTCGGGCAGTCCCCACGTACTGAGGTTGCCTTCAACTTCTAATCCCACTGACACTTTGCCAGTGTGTAATGCTATGATACCCAGGACATAGTTAAGGGCATCGATTACGAGGACTTTGTCCTCTGGCTCCCATGAGGTTTCATTCACATAAGACACTGGATTGTCTGGTCTCTCAGTAAATGCCTTCTCGCAGTAATTGTGGAGTAATGTTCCCTTAGCCGCATACACTGAGGTTGGCGGTATCGGGGAGTTAAGTTCTGATAAAACCGAGCCAGGGCAGAGGATAATTTTTTTTAAGCTGCTTCCTCCGTAAATACTATGACCCGTAGTCTCCAGCCAATGAAACAATACTTGATCTGTAATCTTTGTTATTCTTGCCATGTAATCTCCTTAATAATTAAAGATGAACTACCATAAGAGTGGCTGCACCCTTATGGTAGTTTGTGCCGATCACCTCATAAGTAATCAGCCCTCTTTTATTGCATCCAGGATATCAGTGAACAGACCATGGAGAGCAGTAGGATTACCTGCTTTCCCGAAAACGATACTCAGTTTCGTGATGGCTGATGTGACAGCTTTGGCAAGAGTCGGATCAACTTCAAAATCCACCTCTTCAAAACGTTCCAGCATTGCGTCAAGCCCGATACCCGCAGCAGCTAAGGTCTGGATTGTATC
>QMPN01000013.1 GCA_003648575.1 Bacteroidota bacterium | reverse complement strand
CATTCTGTTATCGGCCATTATGATGATGATGTTCATCACCGGCATCCATGCTGATGAGGTCAGGCTAACGGCGTCAGCACGGAGTGTTGTATCGGTTGGTGACAGGTTCCAGCTCACCTATACAGTTAATACTAAGGGAGGACAATTTTCCGGGCCTGAGATCAGTGATTTCAGGGTACTGTCAGGACCAAACATTTCTACAAGTCAGAACTACCAGGTAATAAATGGGAAAATGTCGGCATCAACAACCGTCAGCTATATTTATTACCTCCAGGCTTTTAAAAATGGTTCTTTTGAAATTCCTCCCGCCTCCATAGAAGTAAATGGAGCGAAAATAAAATCCAAGGCAGTTAGCATTGAAGTAGTGCAGAGTAATACCGTTCCTAAAACAAAGCAGGGCGCTCAAACAAACAACAACGGGCAGGCGGAAGCAGTAAACACAGGTGATGATGTCTTTCTGAAGGCCTACGTCAGCAACCGCAATCCTTACCAGGGTGAGCAGGTCGTTGTAAGTTATAAGATCTTCACTGCCAACGTACCCATTTCCGATATCGACATCGAAAACCTGGCTTCATTCCCAGGGTTTTGGGCCACAAACCTGATCACCGACAGGCAGCAGATCGAACCCAAACAAGAAGTCATTGATGGGACAGAATATCTTACCGGCGAGCTTTATAAGGCTGCCCTCTTCCCACAAAAATCCGGAGAGATCAACATCGCAGCAAAAAAACTGAATTGCACAGCCCAGGTTCGTACACAGGGCAACAGAAAGGCACGTGATCCCTTTTTCGATAGTTTTTTTGATGATCCATTTTTCAACAACCAGTACCAGAATGTGCGGATAGAGATGGAATCCAATCCCATCAAGCTAAATGTAAAACCTCTGCCCATTGACAAAAAGCCGGCCGGTTTCAGTGGCGCTGTCGGGCGATTCAGCATACGGGCCTCCATCGATAATGCAAACCTTCTCACCAATGATGCAGTCACCATCAAACTGATTATCAGCGGCAGCGGCAACCTCGAACTCATCAATACACCGGAAATTAACTGGCCTCCTGATTTTGAGACCTACGAACCAAAGATCACCAAGAATATTAAAACTACGGCATCAGGTGTTTCCGGAAGCCGAACCTTTGAATTCCTGGCCATACCCAGGAGTGCAGGCGATTTTAGTGTAGGGCCTATAGAGTTAAGCTATTTCGATCCGGCTACCGGCAAGTATAAAACCGTTTCCTCCGAGAAATTCGAGATTCATGTCGAAAAAGGCGAACAATCATCTAACTCTGTCACATACAGCGGGGTAGCACAAGAAGACATCATGTACCTGGGACAGGATATACGTTATATTAAAACAGGCACTTTTGTGCTCTCCAACAAAGGACAATACTTATTCGCCACCCCCTTGTATTATATGTTGCTCACAGCACCGGTGGTGATGCTGGCATTGTTATCACTGTTGATCATCAACAGCAGAAAGAAAAAAAGCAATGTTGCCCTTGTCAGGAACAGGAAAGCAACGAAGGTGGCACGGAAGAACCTGAAGATCGCAAACCAATTCCTGAAGTCTCAGCAAAGAGAAGAGTTTTATACAGAGGTTTCCAGGGCGCTCTGGGGATACCTCAGCGATAAATTCAACATTCCCTTATCCGACCTTTCGATGGATACCATCCGCGAGCGCCTGTCGGAAAAGAATGTCAGCGAAGAAAGCATCGATACCTTCATAGAGGGGCTGAACAAATGCGAATTTGCCAGGTTTGCACCCGGTGAAAGCACCAACTTGATGAATGAGATATACCAGGGAGCCATTATGTTTATCAGCCGCATAGAAAGTGAACTTAAATCCTGAGGTGAAATGAAAAAGATAATCAGTATCATTTGTGCAGCAATACTTTCTATTTCCCTCATGGGACAACAGGAATTGATCAGCAGTGGAGACTCGGCGTACAAGCAGGAACTTTATACTGAGGCCATCACTCAATACGAAACAGTGCTTGAGCAGGGTTACGAGTCAGCTGAACTCTATTATAACCTTGGAAACGCATACTTCAATATCAATAACCTGCCGGCAGCCATCCTCAACTATGAAAGGGCCAGGGTACTGGCACCGGGCGACGCCGATATCCAGTTCAACCTTAAGATCGCCAACAGCATGATCACTGATAAGATAGAAGCTGTGCCCGAGATCTTTTATGTCAGGTGGTGGAAATCGCTTAGAAACAGTATTAACCTTCATAGCTGGACGATCACCAGCATAACAGTCTTTGCATTGCTGCTACTGTGTGCGGGCCTCTTTTTCCTTGCAAGGAATATGTTCTTGCGCAAGATAGCCTTCTGGACAGGTATAGTATTTGTGTTGCTGAGCCTTGCTGTATTTTCCATGACTTACACCAAATACGATATGCAAAGCAAGCATTTGGAGGCCATTGTCTTTGATCCGACCATAACCATAAAGTCATCACCAAACCAATTGGGAAAAGACCTTTTCGTGATCCATGAGGGCACCAAGGTCTATATTATCGAAGAGATCAACGATTGGTGTAATATCGTTATTGCCAATGGGAGCGATGGCTGGTTGCCCTCCTCCAGCATAAAAAGAATCTAACTCATCACCCGGCACCCGGCACTCTACAGCCCAAGTTTTTCTGCAATCTTCTCAGGGACTGCATCCTTGTGTATCATAACAGCAACGGTATTTAGTTTCACGTAAGATGCTGACATGTATAGATATCCGCCTTTATCATTGCTATCATCATCCCAGCTGTTCTTGGTCACATAATAGCGTGTGCCATGCTGGTCTTCCATGATGCCTGTAAGATGCATAAGGTGGTCGTCGGTTGAAGTATAATTATCGAAGTGTTCCTGGCGCATGGCCTCGTCCACATCCTTTTCTTCACCCGGCTTTTCAAAGACATACAGCTCTTTGCCCTTTTCAGTTGAGGTTAGTTTTTCCCAGCGTTCCCTTTCAGTGCCGCTCAGGCTTTCCACCTTTTTCTCCGGAAGGATGGCGATGCCATTCCTGTGTGAGAATCCACGGTCGCTCACGTCTCCATCCCAGCAAATAGTATATCCCTCCTCCAGAGCATAATTGATCACTTCCATCA
This sequence comes from Bacteroidota bacterium, assembly GCA_003648575.1. The sequence goes on along the minus strand of QMPN01000013.1, from coordinate 21,914 downwards.
TATATCCCAGGGGGAGATTATAGTATACGTCATCGGACCAGTTATCCGGTATTTCCAGGTTCACAGCCTCAAAATATGGATAGCAGGAATATGAGGTGATCTCAATATAGTCATCGAGCTTAATTTCCAATGATTCCGCGTAAGTGATCGGGTTAACAACGTTGCCATCATCTTCGAATGACGCTGGTATAGGCCCCAGGTAAATGTCGAGGATGGCATTATATGCCTCAAACCATTTAGGGCTCAGCTTACCGGCACGTTTTTTAATAACAGCATCGAGGAACCCCTGGAGGACTGCATCCAGCTCTCCATGGTTATGCTTGTCTTCACCGATCTCAAGGCCGGCATAAACAGATTCAGGGGCAATACCATATTCTGCCATCACATTGATTACATCATGACCTTGTCCGCCCGGACCAAAATTTGAACTGCCATGCATTCTAACATACTTCAATCCTTTAACAGAATATGCATTCCTGACAATGAACATTTCCGAAAGGTCAGTCACTTTGCCTGTGACCCTCAATACTTCAGCTTCGACGAAGGAAATCCCCGCAAAGGACCAGCATGTACCTGAACGATGCTGATCTTTTACAGTGGTAACGGGGATCTCTACCACTGTCTCAAATATATAGGCTGTATCTGCATCATCCTGGGCTAAAATCTGTCCGGGAGTGAAGTTAAAAAATGCTGTAGTAAGTGCTAGAAGCAGAAGTTTTGTTAAGGCTTTCATTATTAGGGTTTTTTTAACGATTTTGAATAGTTTACGACACGAAATTACAATAAAATTTAAAAAACAGTCCATTTGCCGTTATCTGATTCAGGGCTGCCGATAACTTTATTGGACTTGCTTTTTTACAAGAATCTTTTAATTTTGTTATTAAATAATTAAGATTTTTTGTCCTATATTTGTTAATACTTTTAGACATTCCAGGTTTGCCTGTTTTCAAAAAAGGTGTAACTTGTGCCACATAAGTTAAGATTGCACTAACATAAAGTTCATATTCCGTTAAAACCAAAAATCAAATTTGACTAACATGAAAAATAAAGTTTTACCATTAAGTCTTGTTACGTTAGTTATTTTCCTGGGCGCCTTTCTCATCTCTTCAACGGTTTCATTTCAGGAATCATTTTTAAGTGATCCCGACAATGATGTTACTTTGAAGAACACGAATGCCTCTCAGGATTATATTGCACAAATACGCAATAACAAACTTACAAACTCCATTGCTTTTGAGGACGAGTTGGGTGCTTTCATCCAGACTGAAGAGCTTGTTGCAAACTCCTACAAGGAAGATTTTGATTGGCAATTCCTGGGGCCTGACAATGTCAGTGGCTTCACCAGCGCCATACTTTACGACAACTCGGATACCTCACTAACAACAATCATTGCAGGTGCATTTACCGGCGGTTTGTATAAATCCACAAACAGCGGTTTGACCTGGAACAAGATCAATGGCATTGAAAGCAGTTTGCGTATTTCGTGTATCGCCCAGGCATCTGACGGGACGATATATGCAGGAACCGGAGGCTATTTTATTGGCTCAGGTATCTACAAGTCGACTGATGGTGAAACCTTCACTGTTTTAGCTTCCACCGACCCTACCAACGGTGGTTTGGCAGCTTTCGCCTATGTGAACGCTCTTGAGATCAACCCAACTAACGGGTCTCTCTATGCATCAACCGATGAAGGGATATTTTACTCCAATGACCAGGGTGAAACATGGAACTTTGCCCGGGCTACCGGCGATACCCCCCTCCTTGGCGTTTCCACTGATGTGAATATTGGTTCTAACGGAATTACCGCAGCATCATTAGATGGGCTTTGTTATATTTCAGAAGATGGAAACCCGAATAACTTTGTGCTGCATTCAAGCGACACATTCAATCTCCCATACGAAAATATCGGCGCACTGGAACTGGCAATCGCTCCTTCCAACCCGGATATTTTATATGCAACAGTACTTGACGTAGAAGATGTGTTAGTCAACATTTACACATCTGAAGATAAAGGAGTACACTGGAGGGTCGTTGCTCCCGGTGGAAGCACAACGCTGAACCTCCTTTTTAATGACATGAACAATGTGATCGCTGTTTTTCCGGATGATCCGGGCAGGATCCTTGTTGGTGGAAATGATATGTGGGAAGGAAAGAAGTATGATGAAACCGGATACTACCAGTGGACTCAGCGTTCTTTCGGCCAAATTCCACCACAGGTTTTCCCTTCATACATTCATACCTTCCATTACAGTTATTTGTTCAGGCCAGGCAAGAACAATGAGCTCCTTATTGGCCACAATGGCGGAATCTCCAGGGGTATGATCAATAGTGATTACTTCGAATTTGCAGAACTCACAAAAACATATACAACTTCACAAGCCATGACAATGGGAATCAGCGGAACTGAAAAATTTGTCATCGGTGGATTTAACCAGGCCGGCGTCCAGTATATCAATGGACATCAAAACCCTGCAAATGCTAAAAATGCTTATCAGATCTGGGCGTTTTTGCCACCATGGGGTGGAAATGGCGGAGAAGTATTCCTTTCTATCATGGACCAGGAAGTCGTGATCTACTCAGATGCTAGCGGAGAGTTCAGAAGGTCAGAAGACCTTGGGTTCAGTACTTCAAACTCTTTCCTTGGCGAGGGCATGCCCCTTCCCGAAGAAATTGTTCCTTCTCTCTATTGGGAAAATTTTGATAACGATAACAGCCGCGACTCGGTTGCTGTATATGTAAGCAATCCAATAGAAACCGGTACAACACTTTACCTGCCCAGTAACAACCGCGGGTATCCATTCCTGTACACTACCGAAATTACATACCAGGTTGGAGATACCCTCCGGACCAGGGACCCCATCAGTACTAAATTCTTTATCGGTTCAGAAAATGCCGTGTGGATGACTACTGATATCCTGGACTTTACAGGTACTCCCGAGTGGTTCCAGATCTCTGAGCAGTCAAAACTTGGTGTTGAAGGAATTGTAAGCGCCATGGCCTTCTCTGCCGATGCAAACTACGTTTATGTAGGAACACAGGATGGACGTGTATTCAGGATCGCAAATATTGCACTGGCATACAACTATGAGCGTGCTGATGTGAGGAGTCCATATTGCGTTATTTCAACTGCCGAGATCCCGCTGATCGATCCCGTCACTATGGTGCAGAATACAAATACCATTACGTCGATCTGTGTTGATCCACAGGATGAGAACAGCGTTGTCCTGGGTCTTGGAAACTACGGACTGGTTCACTATCTGTTCAAATCAGACAATGCCACTGCTGGTGATGCATCATTCCAATCAGCGCAAGGAAACCTTCCCAGCATGCCTGTTTATGCTTCTATCATCGAAATGAGCAACTCAAGTATGTGTATCGTGGGAACTGACTTTGGAGTTTTCGAAACACAGGATATCAATGCTTCCTCTCCAGAGTGGAATGCTTCACAGGGACTTGCAGGAAAAACTCCTGTATTTGCTCTTAAACAACAAGTTGTTGCTCAGCCGATGGTTGAGTTTATGTACTGGAACGGGGAAGATACTGTTACAGCTTCATTCCCGGGCACCGACAACTACGGAATTATTTATGCTGCAGCAAACGGCCGCGGATTATTCTATTCCAACAAATACCAGAAACCTGTTGGCATCATTAGCAACGACCTCACTGTTGAGGAAGCGGGCATTTCTGTTTATCCGAATCCTGCAAGCAGCAATACAACGATTGAATATGAGCTTAATAAAGCCGGAAGCGTTATCATTCGTTTATTTGACATTAACGGAAAGATGATGACCAGCGAACAATTTACCCAGGCAGAAGGCTCACATAAATATCAATTCAATTGCAGTCAATTCCCAACAGGAATGTATATCATCAGCCTTCAAACCGGGAATTCTGTAAAAACCAGCAAATTTATCATTGCACATTAAGCCATTTTAACTGAAAAAATTAACACCTAATAAAAAGAACGGACATGAAAAAATTATTATCCACGCTGCTTTTTCTCTTCGTCGTAGCCATCCTGAGTGCGCAGACTGACGTCTATCCTCCTTCATTGATGGAGCCGGAAGATGCCAGGGAAGGCCTGATGCCCGATGTAATCCTTAACTGGGCAGCTGTTGGCGGATCCGGCGGCACCGTTGAATATGAAGTACAACTCGACGTTACCGATGCATTCACCAGTGCGCATACTTTTGATAAAAGCCAGCTCAGTGGCTTGCAGATGCAAGACCTGCTCTTCGGGCAAACCTATTACTGGAGAGTCAGGGCATATGAAGGCACTGATGTATCCGATTGGTCAGCAGTCTGGTCTTTTACCATCTTTGAAACTATCGTCCTTCTGAAGCCTAACAATCCCTCAGCAGGTGCAGATGTCAATGTAGAGCTCAAAGCAAAAAGTTCTATCGGTGCAGGAAGTTCATCCATCCCGATATCAGGTATCATTGTGTATGAGTTTGAAGCAGACACCTCCATGAACTTTGACAGTGATCTCCTCTTCGAGGGACACAGCGATACAAGCTTCGTCAACACCACTTTTCTCCACTTTGGTGAAACGTATTACTGGCATGCCAGGGTAAGACATGCTGCTGACACTTGTATATGGTCTGAAGTATGGAGCTTTGAGACAGAATTTGCTCCGAAACTTCAGAAACCGCTGGATGGTTCAACAGACCAGGGCCTCGAGAATGAATTAAAATGGAAACCGATTGAAGGTGTTGTTGATTATGAAGTGCAGATCGCAGATAATGATGCCTTCACAGGTGCACACTCAGCAATCGTTGAACACGGATTTGAATATGTCACCGATGGCTATCTAACCTTTGGAACGGAATATTTCTGGAGGGTACGTGCGAATCATGCTACTGATACTTCAGACTGGGCTGCACCATTTACATTTACAACCATCAGCACAGTACTCCTTGATAAACCGGATGATGAAGAAATGGATGTCAGCATCCTTCCTTTACTTGAATGGGAAGAGGTCTCCGGTGTTGATTTTTATCAGGTACAGTATAACAATACAAACAATTTCGATGATCCATGTTGTGATGAAACAGTTGAAGGAACTGATAACTTTTTCCAGGTAGTCTTTATCCTTGACTATAATACCACCTTCTACTGGCGTGCCCGTACAATGCAAGGCATCGACACTACTGTATGGAGTGATGTCTGGAGTTTTACCACCAGGCCCATCGACTTTGGTATTGATGAAGCATTTGATGCAAATAACATTAAGATCTATCCGAACCCAAGTAATGGCAAACTCTATATCAACATCGACGGAGACAGAAATGAGGAAGTCAGTGTACGTATTATGGACATGCTTGGACAGGTACATATCGAAGAAAATGTAATCTTCGGACAGGGCAACACCAGCAAGATGTTTGACCTGAACAACTTTGCCAATGGATTATACATTGTGAAACTGACACAAGGTGATCATAGCTATTCACATAAGATTACAGTACACAAATAGCATCCATTACCAAACCAAAAACTAAGAAGCCCTGCATTTGCGGGGCTTTTTTTTATTTAGTCGTAACGCTTACCGAAGGTGATTCCGATATAAAATGTAATAAAGAATGATTGGTCCGGGTTAAATGCCATGATCTCAACCGGAATGGGATAGTAGTCGATATTGGCACCCACCTCCACTGCCTTGATGGATGAGTTATAATTTCCGTACTCAAAGTTTAATCCCACCTTAGCATACACGCCTGGATGAAGCTGTGTATTTTCTATGCCATTGGTGAAAGGGGCCCGTCCATAGATATTGTCCAGACCATGGATCTCGGGATTATACCTTTCAATGTCGACAGTATAATCGTCATTATCGGGCGTAAAATTCAAGATATACAGGTATACCGGTTTAGCAAAAGCCAGCGAAAACCCTGCGGTGTATACCAGGCGTAGCTCTATCCCTCCCCAATAAGGCTTTCGGTTCAGCAGGCGTTTGATCCCGATTCCTGCACGCAGTATATACATGTGGTTGAGCTTCCCGTATACATAGCTCTTGGCATTGTTGAAATAAGGGTTGAGTGTTTTTATCTGCTTGGGAGACTTCAGGCTAACAATCTCAATTTCCCAGTTCAGCGATTTGAAATAACTCAGGTTATGTCCCTTCCTGAAATGAAGACCCCATCCTCTGGAGTGCAATATGATCCCTCCGGCAAATTCATTTCTGAGCAATACACGATCAGAGATTGAATCGTACACCGGCTCGTGTTCTTTTTTCTTACTTTCCTCTGCCTGCTCCTGTTCCTGAGCACATACAAAAAGACCCGCCATGAGCAGGAGGGTCAACAATATTATATGTTTAATAAAGGCCATCGGTCAAGAAATCCGGGAGATATTCTGGATCTGTTTGCTGCACCCCGGAAACAGCTAATCTATAGCCTAATAATTCGATTGCTTCTGGTACTTATAATTTTCTCCATAAGCCGCACAGCGTTCATTCGACTGGCATGCGGTAGCAAATAATACAAAAAGGACCACTGCAGAGGTGACTATTAGGACTTTTTTAATAATTTTAGTCATGATATATGATTCAGGTATTTGCACACAAATATAAACTCATTTTCATAATATTAACAAATAAAATGAGATATTGTTGTTCACGGCCTATGTTAAACATTCATTATGAGCACATCAAAGCTTAACCCTGAGATAGAAAACAGCTGGAAGGAAATCCTGATGCCGGAGTTCAATGCTGATTACTTTGCCAGTCTTAAGACATTTTTGCTGGAAGAAAAGGCGAAATATGTGGTCTATCCACCCGGAAAGCTAATCTTTTCAGCATTCGACCATACCCCTTACGATGAAGTCAGGGTGGTGATCATCGGTCAGGACCCATACCACGGAGAAGGCCAGGCCCATGGCCTCTGCTTTTCTGTCCCTCCGGGGATTCGTAAGCCACCCTCTCTCGTAAATATTTTCAAGGAAATACATGATGACCTTGGGATCCCCATCCCGCAAGGCGGAAATCTCTCCAAATGGGCAACACAGGGGGTACTGCTCCTCAATGCAACCCTCACGGTAAGGGCAAACACTGCCGGCTCACATCAGAACAAGGGCTGGGAAGAGTTTACCGATGCCGTGATCATGAAACTTTCGGAAGAAAAAAGTGGACTGATTTTCATGTTGTGGGGTAATTATGCCATTGCCAAGAAGGTACTGATCGATCCCGGGAAGCACCATATCCTGACCTCTGTCCACCCCTCCCCTTTTTCTGCCCGGAATGGATTTTTTGGTTGCAAACATTTCTCGATGACGAACGAGATACTGCGGGGGCAGGGAAAAGCTGAAATCAACTGGCGAACAGAATAAGTCTACTTTGGCATCGTTCTTTCACTGATAAGCGCACAACTTGAGACGTATCATATCCATATTAATCCTTTTCCTTCTCTTTATTGCTGTTTCCGGGCAGGAACTAAGTCTTGAGATCCTTCCGGCCGACAGCAGTACCTCCAGAAGTATCAAGCGGCTCAATTATAACTCCGGCCCGGCGGGCAAACTGGCTGCCAGGCAGGAAATGAACAGAGTACTTGAATATTATTTCGAAAAGGGGTATATCACAGCCAGCATCGACTCTATATATGAAGATTCTGTGAGCATGACCGGATGGTTGAGAATAGGTGAAATATACAATATGTCCGTTATACGCCCCGGAAATATTCCGGAAGAAGTTCTGAGGCAGAGTAACTATAAGGAGAGGTTATATTCCGACAGGCCCTTTACCATCAATGAGGTGAATACCCTGACTGAAAATATTCTTACATATTGTGAAGACCATGGATATCCTTTTGCATCGGTAAAGCTCGACAGCATCAGCATATCAGCAGACAAGAATATCAGTGCCAGTCTGAACATAAGCATGAATCAGCAGGTCACCATCGATACTGTGATCGTAAAAGGGAATTCGAAATTACACCGAAAGTTTATCCGTAATTATTTCAATATCAAGCAGGGCGATCTTTATAATGAGTCCCGGATTGCAAGGGTTGGTGATAAACTGCAAAGTCTGCCTTTTGTAAGTGTGATCAGATCGCATGAAGTGGTGTTCATCGATAATAAAGCAAAGCTGATCCTGTACATCGATAAGAAGAGGGCCAGTCAGTTTGATGGGATACTGGGGATTGCACCCAATGATGATGTGGACGGGAAGCTCCTCCTCACCGGCGACATCAAACTAAAGCTGCTAAATGCCTTTAACCGAGGTGAGTTGATCGACTTCAACTGGCGGAAGTTGGAAGCGCAGAGCCAGGACCTTCAATTTCACTTTAACTTCCCATTCCTTTTCAATACGCCCTTCGGAGTGGATTATAAATTGTATCTGTATAAAAAGGACACCTCCTATCTCACCCTCACGAATAATATCGGAGTACAGCTACTCTTCAATGGCTACAATCATGTGAAGGCATTTTATGAAAATCAACGTTCAAATCTACTGAGTACCAGCGGCCTGGAATTTGCCACTACCCTGCCTGAGTATGCTGATGTGACAACAAGCCTTTATGGGCTGGGGATGGATTTCAGCAGGCTTGATTACCGCTATAATCCTCAGCGAGGTTTCCGTTTTGATATGGGTGGTGCTATCGGATCGAAAAAGATAAGGGAAAATGCCAATGTGAACCCTGCCTTGTACGATAGCATCCCCCTGAACAGCACGCTTTACAGGTTGCAGCTTAATGCTGCAGGTTTTATTCCACTATTCCGTCGCAGCACTTTGATGATAGGTAACCAGACAGGATTCCTGGAGAATGAAAACCTATTCGATAATGAGCTGTTTCGCATCGGTGGACTGAAAACCTTACGAGGCTTCGATGAGCAATCGATCACCGCTTCGATCTACTCCATCTTTACACTTGAATTCCGTTACCTTTTCGATGTGAACTCATACTTTCAGCTCTTTGTGGATGGCGCCTACTATGAGCGCAATGCCAATTCAGGCTATTTCAAAGACACCCCCTATGGGCTCGGTGTAGGGGTGAATTTTGAGACCCGGGCAGGGATTTTTGCACTCAGCTACGCCCTTGGTAGTCGCGACGGGCAGCCCCTTCAGTTCAAATCGGCCAAGATACACTTCGGCCTCACGGCTCGTTTCTAATACCTTATAAAAAAGATCTGCCAAAATGAAGAGGTCACATATGTATAATAATTATTATGTAGGTTCTTTTTTTACTATCTTGCGCCTGATTTATTAACCAAATTGTGCACAATGAAGAAACTTACACTATTTATTTTTCTAGTAGCGATCTTCGGCTGGGCTGCCTTCGCCGGTGGCTATCAGGTAAGATTGCAAGGTCAGAAGCAGACGGGGATGGGATTAATTGGTTCCCCCTTTGCACTGGGCGCCAGCAGTATTTTTTATAACCCGGGAGGCCTATCCATGATGGATACCAAATTCAGCTTCTCAGTTGGTGCCAGCGCCATTATGGCCAATGCGACATTCCAGAAGAATGCCACAAATTACCAGGCCGCAACTGACAATCCAATGGGTACACCCTTCTATTTTTATGGGGCCGGAATGATCACCGATAAACTGTCGGTTGGTCTCGGGATTTACACTCCCTTTGGTAGTTCAGCCAAATGGGATGACGCCTGGGCAGGAAGGTATCTTATCCAGAATATTTCCCTTCAGGCAATTTATATTCAACCTACTATTGGCTATAAAATTAATGATATCATATCATTGGGAGCCGGTTTTGTATATGCATATGGAAAAGTTGAGCTTGCCAAAGCCCTTGCATATAACGATAACTCAACAGCTGAGTTGAGCGGAACAACAGGAAGCATCGGATACAACGTAGGTGTGATGGTCAGGCCAACCGAAAAACTGAGTATCGGCCTCGACTATCGTTCAGAGATCATTATGAAAGTTGAAGGTGGAGATGCCACATTTAAGGTGCCACAATCGCTTTCTACAACCGTACCTGCAAGCAACAAATTCAATGCAGAGCTTCCTATGCCTGCTAACTTCGATCTTGGTATTTCATATGCCTTCAATGAAAAGTTCATGCTTGCCCTTGAAATGAACTATGTGTTCTGGAGCGTATACGAAGACCTTACTTTTACATTTGAAGAGAAAAATGATCTTCTGGGTTCTGTGAATCCAAGAAATTATAAGAATACCATTATTGGCCGTATCGGAGCACAATACACCCTGAATGAAATGTTTGCTTTCAGGGCAGGGCTTTATTATGACCCCTCACCAACGGATGATGACTATTTCACACCGGAAACAGTCAGCCTGAATACAGTTGGATGGACACTCGGTGTGAGCATCGTACCAGTGAAGGGCCTGAGCATCGACCTTTCCTACATACAACTGCACGGACTGGAAACAGAGAAACAGTACAAGCCGGATAACTTCGGCGGAAAGTACAAGGTTATCACTGCTATTCCTGGCCTGGGGGTAAGTTATAATTTTTAATCCTTAAACGAAAAAAGCCATGAAACTGAAATATTATATATTCATATTTATGCTCGCATCGATTGCTTCCTGTAAGCCTGAGATAGACGAGTTTACACCCGCCAAGGGAGGAGCTGACTTTACAGCTTACCTCGCTGTAGGTAATTCACTAAGTGCAGGATATGCAGATGGTGCCCTTTATAAATCAGGGCAAGAGGCTTCTTTTACTAATATCCTGGCCACACAATTTAAAACTGTAGGCGGTGGTGACTTCAAACAACCACTTATGGTTGATGATTTTGGTGTAGGATTTTCAGGTGCTACGCCAGTGCCTAAGTTTGTTCTCGGACCTTCCACCGACTGTAACGACGTAACCAGTTTGGCACCGATACGGGCCCCGGTAGCGGTTGATCCTGCAAATTTTCTACCTATAGCAGCAGCAGGTCCATATAACAACATAGCAGTACCCGGAGTAAAATCATTTCACTTCTTCTTCGATCAGCTGGCTATGGTTAATCCTTATTACAGCCGCTTTGCACCGGATGCAAACACTCCCCTTATTAACCTGACCGCTGGAATAGATGCAAGTTTCTTTACTCTCTGGGTAGGAGGAAATGACGCACTTTCTTATGCCACTGCAGGAGGAGCGTCGGATTCATTAACGAATCCAGCAATGTTTGATCAACTCTATAACGGCATTGTCCAGGCATGTATCGTAAACCAACCCGGCGTTTATGATGAAGCTAAGGGAGCCGTAGCCAATATTCCTGATATCATGTCAGCACCATTTTTTACATTGATGAGCGGCAAGATACCCTATAATGCATTGGTGTTAACAGCTGATCAGGCAGCAGGACTTACTTTCCTCTACACTGCCTATGGATATCCTGATTTTGTTTTTGAGGAAGGCCCTAACCCATGGGTTGTAGAAAACTCTGACGGCACATGGGGAAGAATGACAGCAGATGATCGCTTTATCATGACAGTCCCTTCTGATTCAATACAATGTCACGGTATGGGTGTTGCAAGTCCCACGACTCAGACTCCGTTCCCCATTCCTCATAAATATATCCTGGATAAAGCAGAGATCGCTGATATCAGGTATCACGTCGACCAGTACAATGCTACTATCTTAAATGCGGCAACTACCTTTAATCTGGCGCATGTTGATATGAACCAGGTTATGAAGGATGTGCAAACAGGGATTACTATGGATGGTGTTACTTTCACAGCAACATTTGTTCAGGGAAATACCTTCTCTCTTGACGGAATTCATCTTACCCCGGCAGGAAATGCCCTGGCAGCATACTATTTTATTGAGGCTATCAACAAAACTTATGGAGCTACTATCCCACAGGTGATAGTAACAGATTACGGTGCTGTTCAGTACCCATAAGGAAAAATAATATTACATCAGCCCATCAGGGCGCTGATTTATTATAAAGGGAGAGATCGTCAGAAGATGGTCTCTCCTTTTTTATAACTTTGGCTCATGTCAGAGATCATTGTATTTGCCACCAATAATTCCCATAAACTTCTGGAGATCAAGAGCATTATGCCTGAAGGCTTTGATGTATTGGGATTAAAAGATATCGGATGCACTACCGATATTCCGGAAACAGCCCTGAGCCTGGAGGGGAATGCCGATATCAAGTCGCTATATGTTTACGAAAACTTTGGACGGGACTGCTTTGCAGATGATACGGGATTAGAAGTAAATGCTCTCAATGGCGATCCGGGGGTATTCTCTGCCAGGTACGCCGGTGAAGATGGCAATGCTGAAAGAAACATCGATAAGCTGCTGAGTGAGCTGGCGGATATTCAGGATCGGAAGGCTCGCTTCAGGACCGTCATCTCCCTGGTCATCAAAGGGGAGATCAAGCATTTTGAAGGTATTGTTGAAGGACAGATACTAACGGAAAGAAGAGGAAAGGATGGATTTGGTTATGATCCTGTTTTCCTGCCGGATGGACATGAGTTTAGCTTTGCAGAAATGGATCTGGAACTAAAAAACAGTATCAGCCACCGCGGGAGGGCTGTCAGAAAACTTATTGAATACCTGGGGAGCCTCTGAATCAGACCTTGCGCGCAAAAGCCTGTTCCAGGCTGAGGCTGAAGAGTTCCTTCAAACTGATACCATCAGTCAGTGCTTGCTGGGGAACGATGCTATTGGCCGTTAATCCCGGCACGGTATTCACCTCCAGGAAGTACATTCCACTCTCATTAAAGATGTAGTCGAACCTCACAAATCCGTAGCAATTCAACCTTTCATACAGCATCTCCGAAGTAGCACGGCATAGCTGTTCAACATCAGAAGGGATATCAGCAGGGGTTACCTCCTCAGCAAGGCCATCGGTATATTTAGCTTCATAATCGAAAAAGTCATTCTTTGTGATAACCTCGGTAATTGGCAGGGCACGGGAGCGGCCATCATAGGTGATCACTCCACAGGTGATCTCCCGCCCGGGGATAAACCCTTCGATAAGAACCTGGTCATCCTCAGTAAATGCCTGCTCTATAGCTGCTGGCAAAGCAGCCTCTTCCATCACCTTTGACATACCCACACTGGACCCACCTGCATTTGGTTTAACAAAACAAGGGAGGCCGGTGGTGCGGATGATACTACCGGGGTGATAATCAGCGCCTTTGAATAAAACGCGAGATGGGGCTACCTTTACTTCCAGAGATGATACAATCTTGTTGCAGAAGTATTTATTAGATGTTATTGCAGATGTAGCATGGTCGCATGCAGTATATGGGATGCCCAGGATATCCAGGTAGCCCTGCAGTTTCCCGTCCTCCCCCGGGCTCCCGTGAATAGCAATAAAAACAGCATCAAAAGTGATGGCCGCATCTCCTGTGTGCAAACTGAAGTCGTCCTTATTCACTTTATGCTTTTGCCCTTCGGGTGATGTCCATATCCACTCCTGCCCGCGAAACACGATCACGTATGGATTATACAATTCCGGATCGAGGTGTTGCTCAACAACTGCTGCGCTCCTGATGGAGATCTCATACTCACCGGAATCACCTCCGGCTGCAATGGCTATATTTCTTTTCATATATGATCATAACGTAATGACTGGATAAATGTATATAATTAATTTTTATCTTTGCTACCGACAGGCAATATCACCGGTATTTTATAGTTAAAGAAATATCATTCCGGCGGTTTTTGCCGGCAGGCGGGCACTAATTGAATAAAAAAATCTTTGAAATTGATCATCCTCGGGGCAAGCCCACGAGGTATTAACCCAATTTCATTCCGCAATAGGGAAACCAGATTTTTATAATACCCCTCTGTCCCGCAAAAGCGGTACAGCTCCCCTGAAAGACAGGGGAGCTTAATAGGAAACCTCGCGGCAAGCCACGAGGAATAATTTAATTTAAACATGTCGTTTTTCGGCTTCCTCATTAAAAAGAGATTTTATATTAGCCTGGGTTTGAGCATCCTCCTTACCGTGGCGCTCTTCTTCATTGTATTGCAGTTTATCAAGATATACTCCAATCATGGCGACACCTATGTTTTACCCGATTTTTCAGGAAAAACCCTGGCAGAGATCGAGAATGATAAATTCGACCGCCTGTATGAATTCATTGTGATCGATTCCATCTACGATATGAACAATCCGAAAGGTTCCGTGGTCATCCAGAACCCGCCTGCCGGATCAGTCGTGAAGGAGAACAGAAAAGTATACGTCACCCTGGTGGCGTTCTCAACGGAGAAAGTAGTGATGCCTGACCTGATCGACCTCAGCCTGCGACAGGCAGTCAACAGCTTACGATCCAAAGGGCTGATCATCAGTGAATTGCAATACGTAGAAGATTTTGCCGGCAATGCTGTGCTGGAGCAGCTTTTCGAAGGAGAGGTGATAGAAGCAGGCACCATTATAGAAAAAGGTTCAGGAATCGACCTGGTGGTAGGCCTGGGGCAGGACAATTTAGCTCCCGTACCATTCCTTATCGGCCTGCATCTTACCGAAGCCATCGATGCCATCAATAAAGCCTCCTTTAATGTGGGTAATATTTATTTCCTCGACGGTGAAAACCAGGAGCATGCAAGGGTTTACAGGCATAGTCCATCCTGGGCAAAAGACAGGCAGATGTTCAGGGGCAGAAACATTGATATTTCACTGCGTTCAGACCTTGGCTTCGACTTTAAAGCCCTTATACAGGAATTAAGGCCGGATTCACTATATGTGCCTGACACAACAAAAGTTGTGGTGCCTGAGTTTTAATAAGAATAAAAGAATCAGATAAAGAATGAAACGATATATACTTTTACTTATCGGGGCCCTTTTAATACAGTTCAATACCTTTGGACAGGAGCAACTTTCCGGGCTGAACACCAACCCGGTGATCAAGTATGAGATCAAGAACAATGAGGTATTGAACCAGCCACAGGGGAAGGAAGTAATTTTCCCCGTCCCCATACATCTCCCTATATTTGATGATTTTCATACGGACATTATCTTCCCCGACACGGCCCTTTTCAGCGACCGCGATGCCTTCATTAATGATGATTTTCCATACAGGTCGGTAAACATCGGCGCCGCCACCCTTGATGCCATCGATGATCATGGCAACATCTACCCCGATGCAAGCATGTTCCCTTTTATAGCGGACCATTTGACCTCCAGGCCGATACGCCTCGACACCCTTTATCTTACCAATGAAACACGTGCCATTACCGTCGCCGATTCACTGTATTTCAGTTTCTTTTATCAGCCACAGGGACGTGGTAACCCACCGGAGTCTTATGATTCGCTGGTATTGGAATTCGGGTATTTCGATGGAGACTCAGTATTTGCCTATATGGATTCCATCAGCATCCCTGCGAGCGATTACCTGCTGGATCCCAACGACACCATATGGCCTTTCGATACTATTTATGCGCCTCCACAATGCACACCGGGCGTATATATGATCAATTATGATACGATCACGTGGGATGACATGATCACCCTTCCTTGCGATTCCATCTTTGAACCCGGCATTGAATGGGAATATATCTGGTCTTCTGAAGGAATGCGTATCGACACTTTTTTTCAGCGTTATAATACCTATTCCCGCCAGGTAATGATCCCTATTACAGACAGCCTTAAATATCTGAAAAAATATTTTTATTACCGCTTTTACAATTATGCAAGCCTTGCCAGCGACATCAACCCCAGTTGGAAAAGCAATTGCGATCAATGGAATATTGATTACATCTATCTGAATGTAGATCGCTCGAATGCCGACACAAGCTACCGGCATATCACCTTTGCAGAGCGTGCTCCTTCTTTCCTTACTAATTTTACGGCCATGCCTTTGCGGCAATACCGTAACGACCCAACCAATCAGCTCAAGGACTCGGTGAAGTTATACATCACCAACCTGAGTGCAGATACCTTTAACGTGTATTACGAATACCTGATCGATCAACGCGGTGCCAGCTATTCACACACCTACAATGGAGGTTTTGCCAATCTATACCCATTCTTCAAGACAGGCTACCAGAGTTGTTCGAATGTACCCCAGCATGCCTGCCCGCCAAGGGATTTCCTCTTCCCATTGAATGCCGATGCCGACAGTTCGAGCTATATGGTCAGGCACGTCATCCACGACCAGAGCAACCCCAACTTAGGAGATACAATACATTTCATTCAGAAGTTTTATAACTACTACGCATATGACGACGGCACCCCGGAAGCGGGTTACGGACTGAGTATTGCCGGAGGACAGGTTGGATACAGGTTCACACTGAACATTGCAGACACATTAAGGGGTGTTGCGATGTTCTTCAACCGGGTACAAAACGACCAGAACGACAATTTCTTCACCATGAAAGTGTGGGATAACAATAACGGTAAACCGGGCAATGTGATCTGGGAGCAGGAAGACCTGAAGCCCAAGTTCAGCGAAGCCCTCAACCGCATGCAAATCTATGAGATTAACCCTCCTTTGGCCTTGATCGGAACCTTCTTCATTGGCTTTGAGCAAACCACTGCCGACATTTTAAACGTAGGTTTCGATACTCATAATGATGCGTCAGAGTTTCTGTATTACAATACATCGAATAATTGGGAACAATCACTGATGCAAGGCTCCCTGATGATGCGGCCGCTATTGTTCTATTATTATGATCCATTCAGTGTGGAAGAACTTCTTCCCGAAGAAAGCTGGAACATATATCCCAACCCGGTGAATAATGGAACATTGCATATCGACAACAGCGTGGTTTCAGGCTTCGACCTGGAACGCTCAGGTACTACCATCAATATTTATGATATGCTGGGACGTAAAATGATCAAGGTTCCCTTTACAAATAGCATTAGCACAGCTGCACTGCCACAGGGGTTCTATATCGTGCATATTCACGACGGAACAGGCAGCATCAACCATATGCATAAGATCATCATTAATAAATAGGCACATGCCTCTCGAAGAAATTAACGACCAGGAACAAGACCTTTTTGAACATCATCGTTTCGTAGCAGATCCCGGGCAGGGAGCGCTAAGGATCGACAAGTTCCTGATGGCTAAGATCCAGAATGCATCCAGAAATAAGATCCAGCAAGCCGCCGCTGCGGGCAGCATACTTGTCAACGACAAGGCTGTCAAGCAGAATTATAAGGTCAGGCCCGGCGATGTGATCACCATTGTTCTCACTGAACCTCCAAGGGATACCGTGATCATTCCCGAAGATATTCCTGTCGATATTGTTTTTGAGGATGATCATATTATGCTGGTGAACAAGAAAGCCGGCATGGTGGTGCATCCCGCTTACGGCAATTTCACAGGTACCCTCGTCAACGCGCTGACCTATTACCTCCGCCAGCAGAGTGGAAATGAAGAGGCTCAGTCTTACCTGGTACACAGGATCGATAAGGACACTTCGGGCATCATGCTGGTGGCCAAGAACGAGTTGGCTCAGACCAGACTGGCCAAGGAGTTTTTCGACCATACCATCGACCGAAAATACACCGCACTGGTATGGGGTGACATGGAAGAAGATGAAGGTACCATCGCAGGAAACCTGGCACGCCATAAGAACAACCGTAAGATCATGACCGTATACCCGGATGGAGAAACCGGAAAACATGCAGTTACACATTGGAAGGTGTTGGAAAGGTTCGGTTATGTTACCATGATAGAATGTACCCTCGAGACCGGAAGAACGCACCAGATCAGGGCCCACCTGAAATATATCAAACACCCGCTCTTCAATGATGCCTCCTATGGTGGCGATCAGATACTCAAGGGCACAACCTTTACGAAATACCGGCAGTTTATCAAAAACTGCTTCTCTGCCTTGCCCCGCCAGGCTCTGCATGCACGTTCGCTGGGACTGAAACATCCCATCAGCGGTGAATATATGTTCTTCGATTCCGATGTGCCCGCCGATATGACAGAAGTCATCGAAAAGTGGGAGCATTATGTGGTTCATCAGAAAGAATAAGGTGCTGGGTGCTGGGGAACTTCTTCTATCTTCTATCGCGCAACCGGAGTGAAGCGGAGCTCGGCGAAGCCAATCTTCTATCTTATCTCCCCTTCCCCTTCCCCTTCCCCTTCCGCTTCTTAAATCTCATTTTACCTTAATTTGTTGAACCAGTGTTTCATTTTCCATTCTACATTTTATCGCCATCCTAAGCCCTTCGGGCGTGGGAGGAGCATATTTCGCATGTACTTTGGGATTACAGAAATTATTTGAAAATATTTGCATGTTAGTGAATATTAACTATCTTCGTGTCATACTTAATTTAAAATGCAGACAGAAAGACAAATACAAATAATTGAAAGTTCAATGGAACTTATCGCTAGTAAAGGGATCCAGGGATTTACCATAAAAAATCTATCCAAAGCAATTGGAATTTCTGAACCAGGAATTTACAGGCATTTTGAAAGTAAAACAGAAATTCTTCTTAGTATTTTGAATAACTTTAAAGAGATGGCAGAGATGCTATCAGAATTGATGAAGACTTTCGAAGGAACTGCACATGAGAAGATTGATTTTATGTTTTCACGTATGTTAGATCTATTTTCAGAAACACCTTCCATGGTGTCAGTAATTTTTTCAGAAGAAATATTTAAAAACGAAGAATTACTCAAACTGAAGATAAGTGAGATAATGAATATGCATGCCCAAACAATCGAGTATATTATTGCAAGAGGTCAGGAGGAGAAAAATGTACGAAAGGACATTGAAGTAAAAACCCTGGCACTGATCATTATGGGCTCATTGAGATTACTTGTTAAACGCTGGTACATTATCAAGCATAATTTTGATCTCAATAATGAAGGTAGAAAATTAATAATAGGTCTGGATAAAATTCTTGCTTGTCCGGAGATTAATCTAAACTAAAAAAACGAAAAAATGAATATTACAGCTGTTTCAGAAACACCAATTAAAGAGAATGTACACCAGGTTGATGCACGTATGATTTATAATAAGGAATCGGCACAGGCAGTGCATATGCAACTCAATCCAGGACAAAGTCTCAAACCTCACATCACACCCGTTGATGTCTTTTTCTTTGTTATTGAAGGAACACCCGATGTGCTTGTTGGAGAAGAAAAGAAAAGAGTTGAAACCAACAGCCTGGTTGAAAGCCCCAGGGATATTGTTCATTGTATTTATAACAATACGGATTCAATCGTGCGTATTTTGGTTGTGAAAGCCCCACGTCCAACCACAGCTACAAAAGTTTTATAAAAAAGATAGTTACCAAATAAAAAAGGCTTGATCAAGCCTTTTTTTATAAATCAAAATATAGTTAATACTAACTAACAATAAAATGGAAACATTATTAAAAAAATCACTAAACCTGCCGTGGCTCTCAATAGCACTGACAATAGTGTTGAGTGCTGTATTCTTCTATTTCATGAGTCAAAACTCTAAAATGGAAACCAACCTGGATAAATATATGCCACAAGATCATCCGGCATTTGTTTATAGTGATCAGGCCGAAGAATGGTTTGGGATCAACGACGGAATTATTGTTGCCATCGAAAACAAAAACGGCATTTACAATACAGCAACACTCGACAGCTTAAAACAGCTGACAAAGGTGCTGCAAAAAATGGATGAAATCGAAAAAGCAGATGTCACCTCTCTTTATACCGCCGACAATATTGTTGGTGATGAAGAAGGAATGGATGTGAAACGATTTTTTAAAATGGTGCCAAAAACCGAAGAAACACTGAAGGTACTCCAGCAAAACGTGCGTAACAATGAAATGGTTTATGGACGTCTTGTTTCTTCTGATGAAACGGTTACTGTCATCATTGCCGAAATAAGAGACGATGTTTTCACCCAGGAATTTTACCACGAAATTCTGGAACTGGTAGCAGCTTTTCAAACCGACGACATTAAAATTCATGTTGCAGGCCGTCCTATTGTGGAAGGCACTATGGCATTACTCGGCCCTGCCGATATGAAACGGATGGTTCCCATTGTATTATTGGTGATCACCATCGTTTTATACTTTATGTTGAGGAGTGTCAGGAGTACTTTGCTGACAATGGCAGTGGTATTTTTCAGTACCCTTTGGAGTTTTGGATTAATGGCTATGGTAAATATTCCTATTTATGCTGTTTCCACTATGATTCCTGTAATGCTCATTGCAATCGGGGTTGCTGATGGTATTCATTTATACAGCCATTTGCATCTTTTTCAACGCAAGAATCCCGATGCCACAAAGAAAGAAGCAGTTACGGATATGATTAAGAACATGTGGAGCCCGGTGGCAATGACTTCCATAACAACGGCAGTTGGTTTTATCTCACTGCTTACTTCACAGGTTTATCCGATCAAGTATTTTGGAATTTTTACTGCCTTTGGTGTATTGGTTGCCATGGTATTATCATTAGTAATAATACCGGCAGGAATTATGATTTTTGGTCTTCCGAAACTAAAGAACGCTAAGAAGAAAAAGAAAAACAACAACTCGACATTTTACCAGAACTTTGCTTTAAAAGTTATCAGGTATAAACGTGTTTCCATTATTACCACTGCGGTAATTATCATCTTGTCAGTTTTCGGTATGCAGAAAATCTGGATCAACTCCAGCTTCCTGGATAAGTTTGAAAAGGATAGCGAGATTGTGCTTACCGATAAATTTATCAACGAGCATTTTGGAGGGACAACTTCCCTCAACCTGATATTAGATGCAGACGGGGAAAAAGATGCTTTCAAAAATCCGGAAGCCCTGAAACTGGTTGATAAAATGCAAAACCAATTGGAGAACGATCTCGAAGTTGTGGGAACGTCTTTTTCTCTTGCAGATTACATAAACCGGATGAACAAAGTGATGAATGCCAATGATGAGGCCTATAATACTATCCCTGACGACAGGAATATGATAGCCCAGTATTTGCTGCTTTACGAAATGTCGGGCGATCCGGAAAACCTTAACAAGGTAGTTGACTACGATTATGAAAAACTGAATGTAATGTTTCAGTTAAAAAGTGATAATTCAAGAGCCATCAATTCGGCCATTGCCATTATGGATTCTTATGAGGACGACTTCTCAGAAATGGGAATCAGCATGAAATATGCCGGAAGTGGTTACAAAGGGCTCATTTTTACTGATTTAATATTGGAAGGGCAAATCATGAGTTTAATACTGTCCATAATTATCGTAATCATACTCTTGTCGTTTATGTTCAAAAACATCAAAGCGGGAATTATCGGGGCAGTCCCAATTCTTATTACCGCTTTGATCAGTTTTGGGATAATGGGGTTTCTGGATATTCCGCTCAGCACAACAACAGCTTTATTATCAAGTATTGCGATTGGAATCGGAATTGATTATGCTGTTCACTTTATCGAACAATATCGTGTGAATGCTAAAAAAACTGGTGACAAAGAACTTACTGCACAAAAAACCATGGCGCACTCGGGCAGGGCAATTTTGTTCAATGCCATTGTAGTAATCGCTGGCTTTTTGGTATTGCTATTTTCGGTATTTCCTCCCAACCGGGAACTTGGTGCATTGGTATCGCTTAACATGTTCACCAGTTTTGTAGGTACACTAACTATAATGTTGGTTTTACTCAATGTTTCAAAATTATATTTTAAGAAAAGTAAATAATTGCATCATTAAATAAAAGAACAATGAAAGCACTAAAAATTACATCAATACTCACTGCAGTTATCATTGCAAGTGGGATTAACAGCCAACTCCACGCGCAGGAACTAACAGGAAGAGATATCGTCGAGAAAGTTTACAATCTCCCAACTGGAGGAGACCAAACCTCAGATCTTACGATGACCCTTATCAATAAAAGTGGGAAGGAAAGGATCAGAAAAATAAAACAATTCACAAAAGATATGGGCGACATGGAAAAGAGCATAATGTTTTTCCAGTCACCTGCAGACGTTAAAAACACATCATTTATGAACTGGACTTATGATGATGAAAGCAAAAGCGATGACCAGTGGATTTATCTTCCAGCATTAAAAAAGGTAAAAAGAATTTCCAGCGACAGCAAAAGCGATTATTTCATGGGCTCCGACTTT
>QMPN01000012.1 GCA_003648575.1 Bacteroidota bacterium | reverse complement strand
TGTCAGATCAGGTATTCTTGACAGTTCCCCAAATAATAGCAAGGCTTTCGGAATTTCCCAGAACATCCCTAATCCTGCAAGCAATCACACATCGTTTAACATCATCAGTTCGGCAGCTGCTCCTGTAAAAGTTGAAGTTTCAAACCTGATAGGCCAGACTGTGGTCACAGTTCATCCGGGCATCATCAACGGAAGCATGAATGTTAAGCTCGACATTAGCCAGCTCAAAGCAGGTGTATATTTCTACACTGTTACTATTGATAATCAGCGAGTGTCAAAGAAGATGATTGTAAGATAAGAAGGCCAAATACCCGAATTCGGGCTAAGGATGGAGAAACCTGCCCAAAGGCAGGTGTTATAAAATTGGCTTCGCCGAGCTGCGCTTCGGTTCTGTATTCTGTTTTTTCAATTTGAGATATTTATTCGATTTTGGGTGTGACATTTTTTCGATTTCTGTATTAATCAGTAGGTGTACATCTGATGAGGAACCAATGTGGGCGGGAAGGTCCTTCGTCATTCACTTCGTTCATTCCTCAGGATGACCGGTAGAAGAAAAGTACCTTCCTGTAATTTGTATAAAATTAAAAAAACACTGGATGCGCGAATGCTTGTGTCATGCAAGCATGGGGCCGCCTAGAGACATGCGCCCAGATATTGATCATAATTTGTTTTTTTCTATTCATTTCTTTGTTTGCCCAAAGAAACGAACCAAAGAAAGGGCACCCCGGACAAGGTTCTCAATAAAGTGTGAATTTTCAATGAATTTTTATCATTCGAACTGCGCCCGGGGAGAAAATGCTTCGCGTTTATTATGTATCCTTGCCCCTGACATATTGCAGCTGAAGACCTTCTATCAAATCGCATGCTTTTTCTACTTTGGATTGTTACTTCTACCGGTCATCCTGATTCACCGAAGCCTTCGCTGAGGTGAAGAAGGACCTCCATCAAGTTTCTCCTCAGTTAGTAGTAGAGCATTTATTGCAAATCCCCCATACAGAATTGGCTTCGCCGAGCTCCGCTGCGCTTCGGTTCAGAATCGACAATAAAAAGTAAAGCCGCTCCTTCGTCCGCCGAAGTTTTAACGAAGGTGGGGAGCGGCTTTACTTTTTGTGGGCTCGAAATGACTTTTATCAAGCTTATTATGTAGTTCTAATCGAAAAGTTTCATTTTATCAAGAAAGCCCATCACTTCCTTCACCGATTTAGCTGATTCATTCACCATTTCTTTTTCCTTTTTATTCAGTTTCAGCTCAATAACTTCCTCTACTCCTTCTTTACCAAGGATCACAGGCACGCCCATGTAAATATTTTTAAGTCCGTACTCTCCATTGAGGTAAGCACAAACAGGGTAGATCCTTTTCTGGTCATCTACAATGGCTTCCACCATCTGTGCGGCAGCGGCACCGGGAGCATACCATGCCGATGTACCCATCAGGTTCACCAACTCACCACCACCTTTCTTGGTACGCTCATCGATGGCATCCAGTTCCTCATCATTCAACATTTCTGTGATGGGAATACCGGCAACCGATGTATATCTTCTCAGCGGTACCATACTATCGCCATGGCCACCCATCAGCATGGCATGAATATCTTTAGGAGACACATCTAACGCATTGGCAAGAAAAGCTTTGTAACGCCCGGTATCGAGGATTCCGGCCATACCGAATACTTTTTTCGATATTTTGTTGGCTGCTTTGAAAGCAGCATATGTCATTACGTCGAGCGGGTAGGATACAATGATGATGATCGCATCGGGAGAATAACGGACAGCCTTCTCGGTCACCTCTTTTACTATCGCCGCATTGGTCTTGATCAGGTCATCACGCGACATGCCCGGCTTGCGCGGTATGCCCGAAGTGATCACGATCACCCCGGAACCTTTGGTTTTTAAATAATCATTGGTAACACCGGTTACACGTGTGCTGAAATTATTAATAGATGAAGTTTGCCAGATATCCAGGGCTTTCCCCTCTGCAACACCTTCCTTGATATCAACCAGTACAACTTCCCTGGCCAGATCCTTATGTGCGATCACATTGGCGCAGGTTGCTCCAACATTACCGGCTCCGATAACAGTTATTTTCTTCATAATGAAACCCTTTAATTTTTTCTTTTTCGTCATAACGACGATATCAGTTATTCGTAAAATTCAATAGAATGTTACAAAAGTACGCAAAATCAGAAATTAAGGGTTCAGCAGTAGCTGGATCGCTTATCAGGTGCAATCCTCTCCTTTGTTCCTTTTTTGCACACATTGTGCATCGAGGGCGGCGATCATCACCATGTTCACGATCTCCGTTACGGTGCCACCAATGGGCAGTACGTGCACCGACTTGTTGAGTCCGTTCAGCACGGGTCCGATCACCTCAACATCGGCCATCTCCTGCAGCAATTTATAAGCAATGTTACCTGCAGTTAAGTATGGGAAGATGAGTGTGTTGGCAGATCCGCCTACCAGCTTTGAAAATGGGAAGTTCTTTTCGAGTATCTCGGGGTTCAGGGCAACGTTGGCCTGCATTTCGCCATCAACAAGCATTTCGGGATAATGCTCATGCATATAAGCTATGGCGTCACGCTGTTTTTTAGGAATCATTCCCGGGTTCGACCCAAAGTTTGAATAGGAAACGAAAGCGATCCTGGGATTCATCCTGAATTGCTCTACCGCATATTTGGTTTGCAGGGTGATCTCCACCAGTTCTTCCATGGTAGGGTTCTTGTTCACCGTACAATCAGCAAAGAAATAAGGTCCCTTTTTAGTATTGATGATGTACATCCCCGACACCAGTGAACTCCCTTCTTTTTTACCAATAACTTCGAGGGCAGGTTTGATGGTGGAGGGATAATTTCTGGCCAGTCCGGAGATCATGGCATCAGCATAGCCTGTTTCCACCAGCATGGGAGCAAAATAGTTCCTGTGAATGAGCAGGTCGTTGGCACCTTTTATGGTGATCCCTTCCCTTTGTCTTTTCTTGAACAGCAGCTTGGCAAATTCCTTACGCTTGTTCTCAAGCTCATCAGATTTAGGGTCGATGATCTCTACCCCATCCAATTCCAGGCTGTTTTCTTTAATAATGTTCTTAATATTATGAACGTTCCCCAATAAAATAGGGATGGCTGTTTTCTCATTCAGCACGATCTCGGCTGCCTTTAACATGTTATAGTCTTCGGCTTCGCCAAATACCACCCGCATGACCTCTCTCTTTGCTCGTCCTTTGATCTGGCGCATGAGCGGATTGCTGATGCCCAGTCGCTTGCTCAGCTCTTCCCGGTATGCATCCCAGTCTTTGATGGGCTTGCGTGCCACCCCGGTTTCCATGGCTGCCCTGGCAACTGCAGGTGCAACATGTGTGATTAGCCTTGGATCGGTGGGTTTGGGAATAATATAGTCCCTGCCAAACTTGAGGTTCTTTTCATGATAGGCAATGTTTACTTCTTCCGGTACAGGCTCCTTGGCCAGTTCGGCCAGCGCCTTGGAAGCAGCCAGCTTCATCTCCTCATTGATGGTTGATGCATTCACATCAAGCGCCCCGCGAAAAATAAAAGGAAAGCCCAATACATTGTTGATCTGGTTAGGAAAATCGGAACGGCCGGTTCCCATGATAATATCATCCCTGGTCTCCATAGCTTCTTCGTAGCCAATCTCCGGTACAGGGTTTGCCAGTGCAAATACGACCGGATTCTTGGCCATGCTCAGCAATAATTCTTTTTTCAGTACACCGGCCACAGAAAGGCCCAGGAACATATCAGCCCCTTTCACCGCTTCTTCCAGTGAGTTGACATCCCTGTCAGTAACAAACTCCATCTTGGCCTTGTTCAGGTCCTTACGGCCTTTGTTCAGCACACCCTTGCTGTCGAGCATCACGATGTTTTCCTTATTAACACCCAGGGCCAAATAGAGCTTAATACATGATATGGCAGAAGCGCCGGCACCGTTCACCACGATCTTCAGGTCTTCGATCTTTTTGCCGGTCATCTCGAGGGTATTCATCAATCCTGCCGAGGTGATGATGGCTGTACCATGCTGGTCGTCATGCATAACAGGAATATCGAGCGCTGCCTTTATCTTGTCTTCGATCTCAAAACATTCCGGAGCTTTAATGTCTTCCAGGTTGATACCTCCGAAGGTTGGTGCTATGGCCACAACGGTATCCACGAACTTATCTATATCCTTTTCCTGTATCTCAATGTCGAATACATCGATATCAGCAAATATCTTGAACAGCAAGCCCTTTCCTTCCATGACAGGCTTACTTGCTTCCGCACCGATGTCGCCCAGCCCGAGTACGGCTGTTCCGTTGGAGATAACGGCTACCAGGTTTCCCTTGGCGGTATATTTATACACATCATCCGGGTTCTTATTGATCTCAAGGCAGGGATCAGCTACTCCCGGTGAATATGCCAGGGAGAGATCTCGTTGTGTTGAGTAAGGCTTTGTGGGGATGACTTCAATTTTTCCGGGGCGCCCTTTCGAGTGGTAGATAAGGGCATCTTTGCGAAACAGATTGTCCATGTTTTAACTAATTGTTAATGAAATAACAGTAATGCGCAAAACTAATAATATTTAGGCTAGCTAGATAGAAAACCTACAATTTTTATTATTTCTAAATTTGAGGAAGCGTAAACTATGCGATTATGCAGAAGTTTATTTATTAGATTTGCATCATCAAATAAAAAAATCTTTGAAATTGATTATCCTCGGGGCAAGCCCACGAGGTATTAACCCAATTTCATTCCGCAATAGCGGAACCAGATTTTTATAATACCCCTCTGTCCCGCCCTGGCGGTACATCTCCCCTGAAAATCAGGGGAGCTTAATAGGAAAGCTCGCGGCAAGCCACGAGGAATAATTTAATTTAATAACCATATTACGAAGCTAATATGTATGAATATATAGAAGGAAAAGTATCAGAGGCCAATCCTGCCTTCGCAGTGATTGACGTGAACGGTGTTGGCTATTTTGTGAACATCTCTGTTTTTACCTATTCCCACCTGCATGAGGTTGAGCATTACAAACTGTATACCCATCTGGTTGTCAGGGAGGATGCTCAGATGTTATTTGGATTTTCCACGGATCAGGAACGACAGCTTTTCCGTCATTTAATATCTGTTTCCGGAGTCGGTGCCAATACTGCCAGGCTGATCTTATCGGCCTATTCACCCGACGAGATCAGCACAGCGATCACCACTGATAATGTGAAGCTGCTTGAGTCGATCAAGGGGATCGGTGCCAAGTCGGCCCAGCGGATCGTAATCGACCTGAAAGATAAAGTGGCAAAAGAAGGCTATATATTAGAAGAAAAATATACTATATCGCACAATACGCTCTTTAATGACGCGTTAATGGGATTGACCTCGCTAGGGTTTAACAGAAAACAGGCTGAGAAGGCGTTAGATAAAGCATTTACCGGTATCAAAGACAACACCCCCGAATCTGCGCTTACGGTTGAAAGGCTCATCAGGGCGGCCCTGAAATTACTGTAACACCTGTATCCTGCAAAACCCGAGGTATTTATTATTTGCACAATTCCGTCCTCTGGGCGGCAAAACTAACTTGATTAATTGATACGGATACTTAAATATCTGTTCGCTTTTTTTGTTTTTGTTTCCTTCTTCTCCATCGTGTGGGAAACATCTGCCATTGGGCTCAATGATGAGCCTATACCCATACCCTGGCTACCTCCTGATACCATAGAACCGGATACAACGCCCCCTGTACAGCTGATCTATCCCTTTCACGACAATGAAGAACTGCTGTATGTACCCGAAGATGCTCACGGCTTTTATATGGGGAACCCATCCAACCTCGAAACAGAGATTGAGTATGACCCTGAATCCAATCAGTACAAGTTTCAGAATAAGATCGGTGACCTGAACTACAGGAACCCTTCCTATATGTCCTTTGATGAATATCAGGACTTTGAGCTGAAGAATTCGGTACGTTCTTACTGGAAGGAAAGATCACAATCATCGACAGGCCTCGACCGTGGTGATGGCATCATACCCAAGATATATGTTGGCGGAAAGTTTTTCGAAACTATTTTCGGGAACAACACCATCGACATCCGTCCGCAGGGGTCAGCAGAGCTGATCTTCGGCATCATGAATAACAAAACCGAGAACCCTACCCTGAATGTAAGGCAAAGGCGGACCACCAACTTCGACTTCGACATGAAGATACAGATGAATGTGGTGGCCAAGATCGGTGATAAGATAGAATTCCGGACCAATTACAATACGGAAGCCACCTTCGACTTCGAAAACAAGCTGCAGCTGAAGTACGAAGGAAAGGAAGATGAGATCATCAAACTGATCGAGGCCGGGAATGTTTCCCTACCTCTTAACACCACACTTATCACAGGCAACCAGAGCCTGTTTGGGATCAAGACCAAGCTGCAATTCGGTAGGACCATGGTTACGGCCGTTTATTCCGAGCAGCAGAGTGAAACCTCTTCGGTAACCGTACAGGGCGGCGCACAGTCAAATGAGTTTTACCTCACTGCCGTCGACTATGATCAAAACAAGCACTTCTTCCTGTCACATTATTTCAGGGACCACTATGAGCGCAGCCTTTCGGAACTCCCCCTGATCATTTCCGACATCAACATTACCAAGGTGGAAGTATGGGTCACCAACATTGGTGCTGCGGTCACGCAGAACAGGAATATTGTTGCCTTCCAGGATCTAGGTGAAAATAAGGTGATCTATAATTCCAACGTAGACCCCATACCCGGCCGCAATCTGCCTTCGAATAATTCAAACACCCTTCTGCAGCAACTGGATACTGCCAAGATCCGTGATATCAACACCGTATCCAATTACCTCAAGAGCCTGGGCTTCGATCCGGGGGTAGACTTCGAAAAAGTTGAAGTGGCCCGACTCCTCGATCCTTCGGAATATACGGTAAACAGCAAGTTGGGCTTTATCTCCCTGAACACCACCCTGAACTCTGACCAGACCCTTGCTGTTGCATACCAGTATACTGTCATCGGACAGGACAGTTCTGCATTCCAGGTGGGTGAATTTTCTGACCAGGGCATCGTAGCCCCTGCCTGTCTGAGTGTCAAGCTCCTCAAGAGCACATCCCTGAACACACGGGTACCTATGTGGGACCTGATGATGAAAAATATTTATTCCATCGGGGCATACCAGGTGAACAGGGATAAGTTCATCATGAACATTCTCTATTCCGGGAACAACAATGGAGTACCTACCGGTTACTTCGTTGAAGGTCCTGAAAACATCCAGGGGGTGCCACTGCTGAGTGTGTTTAACCTCGACAACCTGAACCAGCAGTTGAATCCACCCGATGACGGACTCTTCGACTTCATCGATGGTGCGGCCACCCAAGGGGGTACCATGCAATCGTCAAATGGTAAGATATTCTTTACCGTGCTGGAACCTTTCGGTAGTTACCTGCGTGAGCAAATCATCACCAATGGTGGTGATTCTTCGCTCGCAGACCGCTACTGTTACGATTCCCTGTATACCCTAACAAAAACCGGGGCGGAACAATTCCCCGATAAGAACAAGTATATACTGGAAGGTTTTTATACCTCATCTTCCGGTTCAGAGATCAGCCTGAATGCCTTCAATGTTCCCCGTGGATCGGTAAAGGTAACTGCCGGCGGGCGTACCCTGACTGAGAATGTCGACTATACCGTTGACTACACCCTGGGCCGTGTACGTATCATCAATGAAGGTATCCTGAATTCGGGTACACCCATCAATGTATCGATGGAGAACAACACCCTCTTCAACATACAGACCAAGCGCCTGATGGGAGCCCGTTTCGAACATACTATTAACCCCAATTTCCTGATTGGTGGTACCGTGCTGAACCTCCGCGAGCGTCCATTGACACAAAAGGTCAGCTACGGCAATGATCCTATCAACAATACTATCTGGGGGCTTGACCTGAACTATCAGACGGAATCACGCTTCCTGACCAAGATGGTGGATGCCATCCCTCTGATCGAAACCAAAGCCGTTTCCGTGGTGAGTGTGCAGGCAGAGTTTGCCCACTTCCTGCCCGGTCATTCCAAGGCCATCGGCAAGACGGGTACATCCTATATCGACGACTTTGAAGGAGCCAAGTCTACCATCGACCTGAAAAACTACGGTACCTGGTTCCTTGCCAGTACACCTCAAGGGCAGGAAGACAACTTCCCTGAAACCAATATTTCCGGGGCCTTCAGTTTTAAGAACCAGATCGACTACGGAAAGAACAGGGCCAAGCTTGCATGGTACATCATCGACCCCCTCTTTTACGACAGGAACAGCTCGCTGGTGCCTCCCAATGTTTCTAAAGATGAACTCTCGAAGGATGAGGTCAGGCAGGTACTGGAGACAGAGGTATTTCCAAACAAAGACATTCCAAGTGGTACCCCTACAAACATTGCGGTATTCAACCTGGCATTTTATCCTTCTGAACGCGGTCAGTATAACTACGATGCAGCTTCCGGGCCCTACAGTAAGGGTATCGATGATAAAGGCAAGCTGGTTGATCCGGAATCCCGCTGGGGTGGTATCATGCGTAAGATAGTGTCGACCGACTTCGAGGCCACCAATGTCGAGTACATTGAGTTTTGGCTGATGGATCCCTTCGGGGATGACTCCACCAACAAAGGAACGCTATACTTCAACCTTGGAGATATCTCGGAGGACCTGCTTCGTGACTCAAGGAAATCCTATGAAAATGGTATGCCCACCACGGCAGAGGTCAAGAATGTGGATACCACCGGCTGGGGTCGCGTGCCCAATGTTCAGGCCCTGGTAGAATCATTCGATACCGAGGAAGCTTCACGTCAGTATCAGGATATCGGTTATGACGGCTTAATGGATAGCGATGAACGTTTGTTCTACAGTGAATCAGGAATGCACCCCTTTCTGGACACCATTGCCAGCTTATACGGCCCTAATTCAGAGGCCTACCAGGGATCATTCCTTGACCCCTCATCCGATAACTATCATTATTTCAGGGGTACCGATTATGATGACGATCCCAAGTATGGAAGTGTACTTGAAAGGTATAAGAACTTCAACGGGCCTGAAGGCAACTCACCCACCGATGCTCAGAACCCGGAAAACTATCCCACGGCTTCTACTACCCTGCCGGATGTGGAAGACCTGAACCGCGACAATACCCTTAGCGAAGCTGAGCGCTATTTCCAGTATGAGATCGAGCTTGATCCTACCAAGATGGAAGTAGGAAGCCAGTACATTACCGATGTGTTCCTGGCCCAGGGCATACAGCTTCCTAATAACAAGATCACCAGTACCAAATGGTACCAGTTCAAGGTGCCTATCAGCCAGCCCGACCGCGCCATTGGTGGTATCAAAGATTTTAAGTCGATTCGTTTCATGCGTATGTTTATGAAAGATTTCGAGCGCCCCGTAGTACTGAGGTTTGCCACCTTCGAACTGGTTCGCGGTGAGTGGAGGAAATACCAGCAATCCCTGTTAGCAGCAGGCGAATATATCCCTGATGACATCCAGGCGCTGACCACTTTCGACATCTCTACCCTGAACATAGAAGAAAACGGATACAGGCAGCCCATCCCTTACGTGATCCCTCCAGGCATTGAAAGGGAGATTAACCTGGGAACCACCAACCTTATCAGGCTGAATGAGCAGTCGATGGTGCTGAATGTATGTAACCTGGTAGATGGTGACGCAAGGGCCGCTTACAAGACTACTGATTTCGACTTCAGGCAATATAAGAAGATGAAGATGTTCGTGCATGCCGAGAAGTCGACCGAATCACAGGAACTGGAATACGGCGACCTCACATGTTTTATCAGGATAGGCTCCGACTTCACTGAAAACTATTATGAGTATGAAGTACCCCTGACATTCACTCCCTGGGGTACTCCTGCCACCGACCCGGATGCCATCTGGCCTACATCTAACAACTTCGAGATCGACCTCGAGCAGCTCGTAGACGTAAAACACCGCAGGAATATTGCCATGCGGGAGCCGGGAACCAATGTACAACTCACCTTCCCGTATGTGGAATATTCCGGTGACCGTAGGATCACCGTATTGGGTTCTCCAACCATCAGTGATGTGAAGACTATCATGATCGGTGTCAGAAACCCCAAGAAGCCGGGTGTGGTGGAGATGCAGCCCGTATGCGCTGAGGTATGGGTGAATGAGCTCAGGCTGACAGATTTTAACAAACAGGGAGGCTGGGCAGCAACAGCAACGCTGCAGGCACAGCTGGCCGACTTCGGTCAGTTCACCGTGGCCGGTATGCACAGTTCGGCAGGCTTTGCAGCCCTCGACAGCAAGATCAACGAAGTTAACCTGGAATCTATAACACAGTTCGATATATCGACCGACCTTCAAATGGGCAAGTTCTTCCCCGAAAAAGCCGGTGTGAGAATCCCCATGCACTTCGATTATTCAGAAACACACATCACCCCGGAATATAACCCCCTCGATCCCGACATCGATTTACAGGAAGACCTGGATTCATATGTTGCAAAGGATCAGCAGGACTCAGTGAAGAGGCTTGTGGTGGATTACACACAGCGAAAGAACATCAACTTCATGAATGTGCGCAAAGACCGTGTGGGGGCGAAAAAGCCAAGGATATGGGATATAGAGAACTTTAACGTGACCTATGCCTATTCAGAGCTATACAACAGGAATGTCGACATAGAGTATGACCTGCTGCAACAAAACCGTGGAGGCTTTGGATACAACTTTGCCCTGGCCCCAAAAAATGTGCGGCCCTTCGAAAAGATCAAGTTCATTTCCAAGTCGAAAGCCCTGACCATCATCAAGGACTTTAACTTCTATTTCCTGCCGAAGTCCTTCAGCTTCACTACCGAGATGATGCGTTCTTACGGAGAGATGAAGCTCAGGGATAAAAGCCTCGGGGTGATCAAGATCAGGCCTACCTTTAACAAATCATGGAACTGGGATCGTAATTACGACCTGAAGTTTGACCTTGCCAAGTCCTTGACCCTCCAATTCAATGCGGTTGCCAATACCTTTATCAATGAGGCTGCCGGAAGTAAGCACCAAAACAGTGAATGGTACGACCAGGATTCTCAGGATACGGTCAATGTTAAAAACCAGATCTTCAGCTTTGGGAATATGAACCGCTATACCCAGAATTTTGCTGTAAACTGGACCATCCCCATCGACAAGTTGCCTTTGCTCGATTGGACCACGGCCACTTTCTCTTACCAGGCCAGCTATAGCTGGACAGCCTCACCATTGTCGATACAGGACAGGATGGGTAACCAGATCGAAAACTCCCGGACTATACAGCTGAACGGAAACCTTGCATTTGATAAGCTATATAATAAGTCACCTTATCTGAAGAAGCTGCTCAACCCACGCGGCCAGGGCCGTCAGAGAGGCGGTGCACCCCCAAGAAACAGGGGCAGGGATCAGCAGGCGCAACAGGATGAGGCCGAATCCGACACTACAGATAAGGTCAAACCCAACTACTTTAAAGTCATTGGTGAAGGCCTGTTAAAAATTGTCCTGGGTATTAAGAAGACAACGATCACCTACTCTCAAAGCACAGGAACCGGGATGCCTGGTTTCATGCCTGAGCCGGATATTTTTGGATCAAATATGAGTCAGAAAGCTCCAGGTTTGGGATTTACATTCGGTAGCCAGAAAGACCTGCGACAGGAAGCAGGCGAGAAAGGATGGATCACCCGTGATTCAAACCTGAACCAGCCCTATATCACAAAATACCAGGATGCCTTCGTATTCAGGACAAGCATTGAGCCCTTGCCCGACTTTAATATCGAGATCACGGCCGACCGGAACTATTCCGAAAACCACCAGGAATATTATCGCTGGTCGGATTCGCTACAATCCTTTAATGCTTTCTCACCCACCGATGCAGGTAGCTTCAGCATATCCTATATCGCATGGGGAACGGCTTTTGAAAAAGAGGGCGGAGACAACATCTCCCCCACTTTCGAGAAGATGAAAGAGCTGAGGCCTGAGATCGCTGAAGACCTGGCGCGTCAGAACCCCAACTGGAGCGGTGAATATGTCTATGATTCTATTACCGGTGAAAGCTATCCTGAGGGCTATGGACCCACTTCACCTGAAGTGTTGCGACCTGCCTTTCTCGAAGCTTATTCCGGCAGGAACAATAAGGCTAACAGGGATTACTTCCCAACCTTCCCATTGCCAAACTGGCGGATAACATACACCGGTCTGAGCAAAATTGAATTCCTTGCCAGGCTCGTGCAGAAAATCACCATCTCGCACGGATATAATTCAACCTATACAATCGCCTCCTTCAGGACCAACCTGGGTTACCATGAGGAGAATGGCGGAGCCAGCAACTCGCAAGCCTTCTCTTCTGATTATATCTCACAATTTGACTTTGGAGCCATCTCCATTGCAGAACAATTCTCTCCCCTGTTCGGGATCGATATGACATGGCATAACAGCCTTTTTACAAAAGTGGAGTACAAAAAATCGCGTAACCTCACCATGAGCTTTGCCAACAACCAGGTGACAGAGGTAAAGAGCAATGAGCTTGTTGTAGGCCTCGGGTACCGGATCAAAAGCCTTGGCTTCACCATCAAAGCCCTGGGCGGCGGAGGCCGGAAGACCAGGATGGAAAGTGACCTGGACATCAAAGTCGACTTCTCGATCAGGAGCAACAAGACGGTACTGAGAAGGATAGATGAGGACATCAACCAGGTATCGGCCGGCCAGAAAATCGTATCAATAAATACCTCTATCGACTACCAGCTGAATCAGAACCTGAGCATCCGCTTCTTCTTTGATAAGATCATCAACAACCCATTTGTTTCCAACCAGTATAAGAACTCTACTACCAATGGTGGAATCAGCTTAAGATTCTCGCTGGCGCAATAGATATTGTTTCACTGTTTCATTGTTTCACTGTTTCATTGTTTCACTGTTTCATTGTTTCACTGTTTTCTTATCCGCCGTAGCTTAGGCGAAGGCGGGCATTGTTTCATTGTTTTGGGGGGAGATGTATAATTTATAAGCATTATATATATCTTATTTGCAAAAAGCTGTATTTTTGACCCATCAAAAAAAAACCATAAAAAATGACTATTCCTGACAGTTTAAAGTACACCAATGACCACGAGTGGATCAAAGTAGACGGTGATGAGGCATTGATCGGCATCACGGAATTTGCACAGAAAGAACTTGGCGACATTGTTTTTATCGAGGTGGAAACCGAAGGTGAGACCCTTGCAAAAGGTGATGCTTTTGGAACCATTGAAGCCGTAAAGACTGTTTCCGACATGTTCATGCCGGTAAACGCTGAGGTGCTGGAGTTCAACGAAGAGTTGGAAGCCAACCCTGAAATTGTCAATAAAGACCCTTATGGTGAAGGATGGATCATCAAGATCAAGATAGCTGATATGGCTGAGATCAACGAGCTCCTCGATGCTGATACTTATAAAGAGCAGATTGAAGCATAAGATCCTTCATGTTTAAAAGACCCTTATTGCCTGGGCTCATATGGACGTTGTTGATCGCAGCGCTTACTCTTATGCCCGGCAATTACATTCCCCGAATTACTTCCTTCCTCGACTGGTTCAATCCGGATAAGATCGTGCATCTGATCCTTTTCGGCACCTATACATTTTTACTGCTCGAAGGATTCAGGCGACAGGAAGGTCATATATTCCTAAAAAAACGCCATATACTCCTCGCCCTGTTTATTGGCATAGTTTTTGCATTTTTTACTGAAGTGATGCAAAAGCATGTCATCCCCGGACGAAATGGGAATATATATGATTTCCTGGCAGATGTGCTTGGCAGCATACTGGGGATAACTGCCTGGCGTTTCACGAGAAGAAATGACAAGAAAAACTTGCATTCTTCTAAAAAATATAATTAATTTAGCGATTCGGTATAAACTGCCGGAATGAACTGTAAACAACTGCACTATGGAAGCAAAAAAATCACCAAAGGCTGATCTTGAGGGCAAAAAGGTTATTTTTACCCAGATAGGCCTGGTCATCGCACTGGCTGCTACATTGCTTGCCTTTGAATGGAAATCATACGACAAATCTATTGAAGGTTTTGGTGAACGTATTGTGGAAGATATCCCCGAGGAGATCATCCCCATCACCGAACAGAAAGTTAAACCTCCTCCTCCTCCGCCTCCACAAAAAGTGATACAGATCAACATTGTGGAAGATGATGTTGAAGTTGAAGAAGACCTGCTGATCGATGCAGAGGCTGATGAAAGCACTGAGATCGAGGAATATATTCCCATTGAAGTTGAAGAAGAAGTAGTATCGGAGGCGGCCATCTTCACGGTGGTTGAATCCATGCCGGAGTTTAAAGGTGGTATGGCCAAACTCTATACCTATCTTGGTAACAACATCAAATATCCTGTAATGGCCAAAGAAAGCGGCATCCAGGGTAAGGTATATGTTACCTTCGTAGTTGAGCGCGACGGATCCATTACTGACGTACGTTTACTCAGGGGTATTGGTGGCGGATGCGATGAAGAAGCCATCAGGGTTGTTGCAGGAATGCCGAGCTGGAAACCCGGTAAACAACGCGGGAAACCTGTTAGGGTACAGTATAACCTTCCGGTTAGGTTTACATTGCAGTAAAAATATTTTCCTTATATATGGAAGCCCGGTGCATGCACCGGGCTTTTTTTTGTACTTCTTCTCTCATCTATCGACTTCTCCGACTAGTTTTATATATCTTCCAAGTACAATCAACTTACCCACCAGACTCTTTCTTAAGATTTTTCTTTGCAGTTTTTATTGATGTAGTAAAAATCGCCAGCAATTCATTGTTCTCCTTAAGCAAATTCACTAATAGTCCCAACTGACAAAAATTCTCTGCCTTTTCAAGGATCTGTAGATTGATGTGGGTTTCTCTCAGTTCTTTAAGAACGATACTTGATTTATGAATGAAATCTCTTTTCGACTGGGCATTTTGGGCCTCTCCATAGTTTAGAGCAGAAGAAGTCGAGGATCTGATAATTTGGTCTGCTAATCCTTTATAAAGTGGGTCCTTTTTAATGATCCCTGCCAACTTGATACCAGATGCGGCAAAGTCAACAAGCCGCAATTCAATGTCTTGTCTCATAGTTTCTGTATTTAGGTTCATACCTATTTATACCAAAAACTATAAAATGTCACACTTTTTTTTATAGAAGATAGAAGACTGAAGAAGTGGATTGTTGATGGAGAAGGAGATTGATGAAGGAGAAGTACTTCTTCAGTCATCTATCGCCTTCTCCTTGTTCGATTTACAATCGATACTCTCATATCACCTTATTGCTTCGTCACAACAAATTTCATCCGCCCAAAAACACTGGAATTATTCTTGACGACAGCGATATATAACCCAGCCGGGTATGATGACACATCTAAGCGTTTTTCTTCCTGTCCGGAGGGAACGATGATCTCCTCCATAAGCCGGCCAAACATATCATAGATAAGTATCGAATATCGAGTAATGAGTAATGAGTACCGAATATTCACGTACTTGGTGGCTGGGTTGGGGAATATTTCAATCTTCGTGGCATCCTTACTTTTATTCAAATCAGCTAATCCAACCTGATTACACCCTGGCGTGTCGCATCCGAAACTATCAACTTTCAGCACCCAAACTTGCTGGGGATCATAAATTGTTGCTGTTTGGCCAACTGCAACATAACCACCATCTGAAGTTAAGTGTATATCATAAAGACTATTCAAATGGAATTCTGGGTCATCAAAGTGTTCATATTCACGCCACCAGATGCTGTCTCCATTTTCATCAATCTTACATATCCAGCCACAACTGCTCATCCATTCGATTGAATTAAGAGAATCGTGTCTAAAACCACATAAAACATATCCATCATTATGATCTTGATAAATACCATGCACTTTATTCCAAAGATGCTGACCACCCACACTTCTAGTCCATAAGATTTCTCCATTGGGAGATATCTTTGAAATATTCACTTTTGTAAAGGTTAAATCACCCATAGCAGTATCAGCAATCGAAGCTGCACACATATAATTGCCATCTCGCGAATTACATACTGTCAACAAAAAATCTGAATATGGTCCTCCAAGATTAATTTCCCATTCAAATCCGCCCTGTTCATCTACCTTCATCAGGTAAGGATCTCCTAGTACCGGCATACCGGTGGAGTAATAATATAAACCAACAAGATAACCACCATCTTCAGTTTGCAGAATATTATATCCCTGATCGATAGAATGGACTCCTATATGGGAGTAATTTGCACGCCACTCTTCCTGACCAAAATAATTTGTCTTAATTATCAAAACATCCAAGTTAGTAGGTTCAACTGTCATGTTTCCAACAAACACAAAGCCATTATCAGAAGTACGCCTGCATTGATTAAATGATATATAATCCGAGGATGTATGATTAGGATAGTACCTTGTAAAATTCGTATCTCCATTAATATTGAAGTTATAATACGTTGCTTCCCTACTGCCATCAGAAAATCTACCTCGGTGCCCGGCTAAGATCAAATGTCCGAATTCCGTACTTATCAGCGAATTTGTATATCCAGACCAATACTGAAATGGTGAGGCCTCATAAGTTTTAAAATATTCAAGATTGCCATCTGGATTTACCTTACCAATGAATATTGCTCTATTTCCATAAATCGAATCCCAGGTACCACCAGAAATATAGAAGTCATCGTCATATTCAAGAATAGAAGTAGCAATTGCAAAAGTGTTATTAGGATTATATGATGAATTGAAATAGGTAGTTTGTGCTATTACACCTGGAGGTGTACACAGGCTCAGAATAAATAGTATGCTGATGAAATGGCGCATAAGTGGGTCATGCTCTATAAAGCTAAGATACAGAATATTTGCATGTGTATCAAGTGGAGACCTGGATTGGTGAGGATAGATTGAGAAGTATTATAGCTGATGGAGAAGGAGAGAGAAGATTTTAGAAGGCGAGAGAAGATAGAAGAAGTAAAATAAAAAAACCCCACTCAATAAGAGCAGGGCTTCTTTCTAAGAAATGGGCCTTTTGTCTGGCGCCTTATCCACACTTGGAATAACCACAACTTGAACATGTGAGGCAGCCTTCTTTATACATAAGTGTGCCTTCATTACTGCACTGCGGGCAAGGCATTTCCTTGGCTATGGTGCCATCAGGGATGTATTTTTTCAGTGTGCGTACCACACCTTTCTTCCATGTATTAATAGACTCGCTATCAAGTTGGAGGTTGTCAACCAGGTCAACAACAAATGGTAATGGCATACCATGACGCAGGATACCGGAGATCAGTTTGGCGTAGTTCCAGTATTCCATGTTAAACTGCCGCGACAGGCCTTCCATAATGATCTTATATCCGTCTTTATCCTCGAAGTGAAAGTCGTACTGGGTTACAGAACCTTTATTTTTCCTTTTGTTCTTGGTCACCATGCCCTTTCCCACCCATTTCGGGAGGAAGAAACCTTCAGCCTTTCCTGTAAAGATCTCATAGGGGCGATCGTTGAGGATTCCAACTACTGCAACCCATTCTTCCTTATTGTTCATGAAACGAACTACATCGGCATCAAGGTCTTTTGGCCTTATGGGCGCATTGGTTTCAATAAATGAATCGGTCCTTTCGCCTTTTTTCTTGTCATCATTACTAACCAATACCCCTGAGCGTGAATTTTCACGATATATGGTCATGCCTTTGCATCCGCTTTCCCAGGCAGTACGATAGATCTGACTTACAAGGTCTTCAGTAGCATCCTCGGGAACGTTTACAGTAACGCTGATAGAATGGTCGACCCATTTCTGTACAGAACCCTGCATCTTCACCTTACTCAGCCAGTCGATATCTTTGGAAGTAGCTTTATAATAAGGAGAGTTCTTGATAAGCTTATTTAGCTCCAATTCGTCGAGCTCTTTTGTTTCTTCAGGATCCATGCCCTCGTTGCGCAACCAGGTTTCGAATTTAGGGTGGAACACATTATATTCTTCCCAGGCATCGCCCACATCATCGGTAAATGAAACCGTTACATTCTTGTCGTTAGGGTTAACCTTCCTTCTCCTTTTATAGCTGACCATGAACACAGGCTCAATGCCTGAGCTTGTCTGTGTGCAGATGCTGACACTGCCTGTGGGTGCAATGGTAAGCATGGCAATATTTCTGCGACCATACTTCTCCATGCTTTCATATACCTTGGGTGCATTCTCTTTGATGCGGTTGATGAAAGGATTGTTTCTTTCCCTTTCAAAATCGAAGATCGGGAATGACCCGCGCTCCCTGGCCAGGTTCACTGATGAGCGATAAACTTCTATGGCAAGCAACTTATGTACTTCGGTTGAGAAGTCGATTGCTGCATCTGATCCATACCTTGAGCCCAGTGCGGCCAGCATATCACCTTCTGCGGTGATGCCAATACCAGTCCTTCTGCCTTCTAATGTTTTCTTTCGGATATTATCCCACATATTGCGCTCAACACTCTTGATCTCATATGCTTCAGGGTCACCATCGATCTTCTCAATGATGGCATTGATCTTTTCTGCTTCCAGGTCGATAATGTCATCCATGATCCGTAATGCCTTGCGGGCATGGTCGGTAAACCTGTCGGAATTGAAGATGGCATTCTCGGTGAATGGTTCATCAACATAACTGTACAGGTTCAATGCCAGCAGACGGCAGCTGTCGTAAGGGCAGAGTGGAATCTCGCCACAGGGGTTTGTTGATACGGTCTTGAAACCAAGATCGGCATAACAATCCGGGATGGCCTCATTGACTATGGTATCCCAGAAAAGTACACCCGGTTCTGCCGATGCCCAGGCATTATGAATGATCTTATCCCACAACTTTCCGGCATCGATTTCCTGTTCAAATTTTGGGTTTGGAGAATCTATAGGGTATTGTTGCTTGTAAGGTTTGTTCTCAATGACTGACTTCATAAAGTCATCATCGATCTTCACGGAAATATTGGCGCCTGTCACCTTGCCTGCTTCCAGCTTGGCGTCGATGAACCTTTCTGCATCGGGGTGCTTACTGGATATGGTAAGCATGAGTGCACCGCGCCTTCCATCCTGTGCCACCTCCCTGGTAGAATTCGAATACCTTTCCATGAAAGGAACAATACCCGTAGAAGTTAAAGCTGAATTTTTTACAGGGCTCCCTGTTGGCCTGATATGGGACAGGTCGTGGCCTACACCGCCGCGGCGCTTCATCAGCTGAACCTGCTCCTGATCAATCTTCATGATACCACCATAAGAATCGGAGTTTCCATCATTGCCTATCACGAAGCAGTTCGACAGGCTCGACACCTGCATATTATTTCCGATACCTGCCATCGGGCTCCCCTGGGGAATAATGTATTTAAAATCCTTGATCAGTTCATATACTTCCTGAGCTGTCATCGGATTTGGGTACTTCTGTTCTATCCTGGCAATCTCATTGGCAATACGCCAGTGCATATCATCAGGGGTTAAC
Source organism: Bacteroidota bacterium (assembly GCA_003648575.1). The sequence goes on along the minus strand of QMPN01000012.1, from coordinate 6,163 downwards.
TCATAAATGTTTCCATCGCTGTCTTTCAGCGCATATTTGTTCATCCATACATTTGCGGCTAATGTATCTCCTTTAAAATACTCAATGGATTTCGCCAAGACTTCTTCTTGGGAATAATTTTTCAATGACCTGCTCTGGTTTTCTTGTGTAGGTTCTGGCTGTTGTTCAATAGTAGTTGTGCCGGCAACATCATCATTTTCCTGTTTTGTTTCCAGCTTAGTTCTTTCCTCTAAAACCTCATCATAAAAATTTTCCCCTCCCTGCTCTGTTTCTTTGTCGACATTGACAAAAAGATCATTTTTCAGCTCCATAAATTAATTTTTGAAAATTTTCAAATCTCCATTTCCCTATTTTTCAACGGCTTGAATTTAAAGAAGTGCCTGCAGATTTTCCTGACTAATATACGCTATAATACTTGGGCCAAATCAAATACTTATTAACAGAAAGTCGTTGAAAAATTCTAAACGCTTGAGGGCTGAGGCTATAAGCTCAGGATTTTAATTTATTAACAAATTTTTAATAATTTTTTAATCCTGATTCAATCTTTGGCAAGCAAGAAAATATTTTCTATGTTGCTGATTATCAATACTAAGCATATACACTGCCGTTGCAAAGATAACAATATTAGTGTGCCTGCAACCAATTGTTGCCAGTATTCATATCAACAACTACCGGGACCGTCATTGGGATGGCTGATCGCATCTTATCGCCAACCAATTCTCTGAGCATATCCAGCTCTTTTTCGTAGGCATCGAAAACCAGCTCATCATGCACCTGAAGGATCATTTTCGATTTCATTTTTTCTTTCTGCATCACTTCATGAATACTGATCATGGCGATCTTTATCATATCAGCAGAAGAACCCTGTACGGGTGCATTAATGGCGTTTCGCTCGGCATAACCTCGCACTGTCGCATTGGATGAATTGATGTCGCGCAGGTACCTCCTTCTGCCCATCATGGTTTCCACATATCCATTCTTCCTGGCGAAATCTATCGTTTGTTCCATGTATGATTTCACCCCGGGATATTTAGCAAAGTACTGAGCAATTATGTCGGCAGCCTCCTTTCGCGGAATGTTCAGCCTTTCTGAAAGTCCGAAGGCAGAGATCCCATAAACAATGCCGAAATTAACGGTTTTGGCACTTCGCCGCATGTCGGTGGTCACATCTTCAAGGTCTACACTAAATATCCTTGCCGCTGTAGCTGTGTGTACATCCAATCCATTGACGAAAGTATCGATCAGGCCCTGATCTTTGCTGAGTTCAGCAATGATTCTCAACTCGATCTGTGAATAGTCGGCAGCGAGCAATGTATATTCCTTGCTCCTGGGCACAAAGGCTTTTCTGATCTCCCTCCCCATCTCAGTCCTGATAGGTATATTCTGAAGGTTGGGATTGTTGGAACTTAGCCTTCCGGTGGCCGCAACAGCCTGGTTATATGAAGTATGTATCCTGTTATCGCGAGGGTTGATCAACCTGGGGAGTGCATCTACGTAGGTCGATTTCAGCTTGGCGAGTGAACGAAAATCAAGGATCTTGTCGATGATAGGATGCCTGTCGGCCAGCTTGAGCAGCACATCCTCACCGGTAGAATATTGTTTAGTTTTTGTTAGCCTGGGTTTATCGGTTACCTTCAGCTTTTCGAAGAGGATCTCACCCAGTTGCTTTGGTGATGCAATGTTGAAATCTGCCCCGGCCAGTTCCTTGATCTCCTTTTCAAGCCTGGTGATACCCTGCTCCAGTTCTGATGAAAAATCAGCAAGTGTTGCTGTTTCCAGCTTAACCCCTTCAGCTTCCATGGAAGCCAGTACCGGCACCAGTGGCATCTCAATGCCATTGAACAGTTTTATGGTACCTGCATCATTCAGCAGAGGGTCGAATATCTCTTTGAGTTGCAGGGTGATGTCGGCATCTTCGCAGGCATAGTCTTTCATCATTGCCGGGCTAACTGTACGCATGCTCAACTGGTTCTTCCCCTTTTTGCCGATCAGGTTTTGTATGGGAATGGTCCTATAATCCAGGTAGGTTTCAGCGAGGAGGTCCATATTATGCCGCATGTCGGGCTCGATGAGATAGTGGGCGATCATGGTATCGAAAAGTTTTCCCTTCACCTCAACATCATACCATCTCAGTACCGACATGTCGAATTTCAGATTTTGTCCGATCTTACCGATCTGATCATCCTCAAAAAGCTCTTTGAATTCTGAGACCAGTTCCAGTGCTTCCTGGTAATTTTCCGGTACCGGTACAAGCCAGGCTTCGCCTTTTTTTACTGCAAAGGACATCGCCACCAGCTCAGTATCGTTGGCATTCAGCCCCGTGGTTTCAGTATCGAAACAGAATGAATCTGCTTCCTTCAGCTTCCGAATGAGCTTAGCCCTTTCCTTGCTGTTTTCTGCCAGCGCATAATCATGGGATACTGAATTAACATCCTGCAAATTTTTCAGGGGTACTTCTACACCTGCACTGCTGAAGAGGTCACCCTTATCTTCTTTGTCTTCAGTTAGCTCGTCACTTTTCTTTTCTTCTGTAGCTTTAAAAATCCGCTGTGCAAAAGTGCGGAATTCCAATTCCTCAAAGAGCTCTGTCAGGGCTTCCCTGTTGGGTTCGCTATGCTTCAGCTCATCTTCATTAAAAGCAACGGGCACATCCAGGATAATGGTAGCCAGCTGCTTCGACATGATGGCCTGATCCGAGAAGTTCTCTACATTCTCTTTGAGCTTGCCTTTCAGCTTATCGGTATTCAGCAGAAGGTTTTCTATGCTTCCAAACTCCCCTATCAGTTTAGATGCGGTCTTCTCTCCCACCCCCGGCACCCCGGGAATATTGTCGGATGCATCTCCCCACAAACCCAGGATATCAATGAATTGTTCCGGCTCCCGGATCTTATATTTTTCACAGATCTCATCCGGACCCAGCACTTCTGCCTTCTTTCCCATTCTGGCCGGCTTATACATATATATATTGTCGGACACCAGCTGCCCAAAGTCCTTATCAGGGGTCATCATAAACACCTCGAAATCTTCCTGTTCTGCCCTCTTAGCCAGGGTACCTATCACATCATCAGCTTCGTAGCCGTCAGCCTTCAATACTGGAATGTTAAATGCTTCAATGAGTTTAACAATGTATGGGATCGAAAGTGAAATATCTTCCGGCATGCGCTCCCGGTTGGCTTTATATTCAGCATAACTTTCCTCCCTGATTGTTGGTGCCTTGGTATCGAAGGCAACACCGATATGGGTGGGCTGCTCATTCCGAAGCACCTCCAGCAAGGTATTTGCAAAACCCAGGATGGCGGAGGTATTTAAACCCCTGGAATTGATCCTTGGATTCTTGTTGAGTGCAAAGTATGCCCTGTAGATCAATGCCATGGCATCGAGCAGGAATAGTTTCTTTTGTTTGGCCATAGCACAAAAGTAATATTTTAGGGTTTTTATGAACAGGCTTCACTTAATAAGTTCTTAAGAGGCCTTGTAATTTTTCGCAAAATATATTGTTGTTTTATAGTATAAACCCCCTTCCGATGCCAAGAAAGAAAAAGCAAAAAAAGATTTTTGTCCTCGACACTTCAGTGATCCTTTACAACCACAATGCCATTTACAGTTTCGAAGATAATGATGTAGCTATTCCTATCACAGTGCTGGAAGAGCTTGACCACTTCAAGAAAGGGAACGAGACGAAGAATTTCGAGACCCGGGAGTTTATCCGCATCATGGACAAATTATCCTCCAACAATTCCCTGCAGAACTGGATACCTATTGACCGTCCCAAGGCCGGTTATTTCAAGGTGGTTATGCAGGAAAGAGCGGATTCGTTGGATGCCACCATGGTTTTTGGAGAAAACAATGCTGATCATCGTATCCTGAATGCAGCCCTCTCGCTGTGTGAAGAGCATCCGGAGAAAAAAGTAACCCTGGTCACCAAGGATATCAACCTTCGATTGAAAGCCAAATCCCTGAACATCCCGGCAGAAGATTTTGAGACGGGAAAGATCAAGGACCTGGAATCATTGTATGTCGGGAGAACGGTTATAGAAGGATTGACCAAGGAGGTGATCGACAGGATTTATGCCGATGGATTTTGTATGCCTGAAGATGTGGGCATCAAGAATCCTATCCCGAACCACTACTTCATTCTGAAGAATGACCGGACCTCCGCCCTGGTATTTTACAATCCCGTGCTGGAGAGGATAGAGCGGATAGAAAAAACGCCCGCATACAGGATCACCCCACGCAATGCGGAGCAGGTGTTTGCCCTTCATGCCATCTCCAACCCCAAGGTAAAGCTAGTGACCATACAGGGTGTGGCCGGTACCGGGAAAACCTTGCTGGCGCTGGCCGGTGCGCTGGAGCAGAAAAAGAACTTCAAGCAGATCTATCTGGCCAGGCCCATCGTACCCCTGAGCAATAAAGATATCGGTTACCTTCCGGGCGACATTGCCTCAAAACTAAACCCTTATATGGAACCGCTCTGGGATAACCTCAAGTTTATCCAGAATCAGTTCAACGAAAAAGACAGGGAGTTCAAAAAGATCAGTGATGCGCTGGAGCAGGAAAAACTGGTGATCACACCGCTGGCCTATATCCGCGGACGCAGTATTTCCAATGTATGCTTTATCGTTGATGAGGCACAGAACCTCACACCACACGAAGTGAAGACCATCATCACCCGGGCAGGGGAGAATACCAAGATCATCTTTACCGGTGATATCTACCAGATCGATACCCCATACCTTGACTCACAGAGTAACGGGCTTTCGTACCTGATCGATAAGATCAAGCACCATGAGATCTATGCGCATGTAAGACTGGAGAAGGGGGAACGTTCCGACCTGGCCAACCTGGCCAACGAGTTGCTGTAATTTGCTTAATGGCCGGGAGCAAATTATCCTTTTTCGCGGTATACCACATTTAAAACAACGGTACCTACTACATACAGAGTGTTAACATCGATATGCTCCATGTTATCGTTCAGCGTATGCCAGTGCTTGAAAAAGCTTCCGGTATCTTCACCACGTTCAAGATGTATGATATTGATGGTTGGGATATTTGCCAGTGTATTCACAAAATAGTGGTCGTCGGTAATATAGCTGCCATATTCATCAGGGAAATAGCTATCATAGCCCAGGCCCTGGGCGATTCCCCAGACTTTTTTTACCCTGGCAGGGGCGTACATCATGGAGAAGCCCTCCATGAGGAAGGTGGCATCTTTCACTCCCACCATATCGAGCAGTATGCCATAGCGTGCGCGGTAGGCGGGTATATGCGGGTCTTTTGACCAATACTGTGACCCCAGTCCCCAGTTTTCTGTGGCAGTAGATTGGGCATCCTGGGGAGGACCGTAATCTTCCAGGTCGAAGAGCACGATATCGACACCAATGTCAGGATGCTGAAGACCAAACTGCCTGGCAGTCTCTATCAAAACACCAACACCGCTGGCACCATCATTAGCACCATCGATGGGCGTATCGTGCATAGAATCATCGGGATCATAATCGGCATAGGGACGTGAATCCCAGTGTGCACAAAGCAGGACTCTTTTCTTGTTTTCTACATTGTATGAGGCGATGATATTCTTCCCTCTGAGCACTTCGCCATTATATGCCCTGGCCTTAAATGACTGTACGATTACAGTATCAGCAAATCTTTTCATGGTAGTTTCAAGCCAGGAGGCACAGGCAGCATGGGCTTCCGTTCCCGGTACCCGGGGGCCGAAGTTCACCTGCTGTTCGATATAGGCGTAAGCAGAATCAGCATTAAACTTTGGTATGATCAATGATTTCTGTGGTTCATCGGGTTCCTTATTATTGGCTATGTTACTGTTTCCGCATGAAAACGCTATCATCGCCACCGCAATGATCAAGAAGCTTATTCTTGCATTCATAAAGTTCTGATTTATTCCTTATTCAACAATTTCTGAGGCCCGGCCATATATCCCGGAAAAGACAAAGGTATCCATTTCCTTGCGTTCGCGCTCGGCCAGTTCAGGTTTTTGCATGCGTGGATGCAGCATGGAAGGATCGCCCAGGTATCCGATGGCTATTACCGATACAGCCTGCACATCTTCCGGCAAGGCAAAAAGCTCTGCAGCCTTCAGGGCGTCGAAACCTGACATCTGGTGCACTTGAAGGCCTTCCTGCATAGCCTGAATGCTCAGGTGAGC
>QMPN01000011.1 GCA_003648575.1 Bacteroidota bacterium | reverse complement strand
TATCCTGAACATCTCGAAATAAAGGCTTCCTTTATTCCTGCTTTCATTACAGCTTCACTGGTATTGCTGGTGGGGATGCTTTTTAAAAACAAGTTTTATGACCCGAAAAGAGATTAAAGAAAAGTACAGCGAACTTCTGCTGGTGTACTCTGAAGAAGAGGACATTCTTGCCCACAATATCAGGCAATATGGCTTGTTCAGGATTATTATCTTCCTGCTATGGGTCATCCTGATCTACCTGTCAACATCCTGGTCATGGATGGCCTTCGGGATCATCATGGGGGTTGGTGCCACTGCCTTTGGATACCTTGTCAGGAAGCACGGGAAGATGCACAGACGAAAAGCAATCCTTGAGCAGCTTGTGAGGATCAACAGGGAGCAGGAAAATGCCATGGAATGGAAATTCGATGAGCTGGATGATGGGGCTGCTTATATCGATGAAATCCATTTATTCTCATACGACCTGGACCTTTTCGGAAAAGGAAGCCTGTTCCAGTATGTCAACAGGACCTCCACCATCCCTGGCAGGGATCGTCTGGCACAACTACTGACCAATATTGAGATGTCGGCCCAGGATATTCGTCAACGACAAAAAGCTGTTTCCGAACTATCAGCATTACTGGATTGGCGACAGGACTTCCGGGTACAGGGATTGTTAACCGATGAACAGGAAGACGATATCAGGGGCCTGGAAGAATGGGTCATATCTAAGCCTGATTTTAAAAGCCTCTTCTTTAAGGTACTGGTCATCTTCATTCCTTTGCTTAACCTGGGTGTATTCCTTTTATCCGTATTTGCATATATCACCTTCTGGCAGTTTCTGACCTACCTTATAATACCACTTATGTTTGCAGGGATCAAGCACCGTAAGGTAAATGCAAAGCATAACCTCTTAAGCCGGAAATTCCAGGTGTTAAAGAAATACAGCAAGCTTTTTGGGATGATAGAGGGGCAAGCATTTTCATCTGAACGCATGCTTTCCCTACATCAAGACCTACTGAGTGGTGGCAACAGTGCCGGAAAAGCAATACGGCAGTTGTCGAAGATCGCCAATGCTTTCGATACTCGCCTGAACCTGCTGGCAGGCTTCCTTATGAACATCTTTTTCCTCTGGGATATCCGGCAGTCGGTCCGCCTGGAGAGTTGGCAGAAAAGGTACCGCGACCATCTTTCAAACTGGTTCAGGGTAATGGCGGAGACCGATGCATATATTTCCCTGGCGGGATATGCCTATAACAATCCTGCAAGTATTTATCCGGATATATCGGAAGGCGATGACTTCCATTTTAAGGCAGAAAAACTGGGACACCCACTGATCCATGCCGGTAACAGGGTCTCCAATGACTTTTCCGTTGACACTTGGGGCAACTTCACTATTCTCACCGGAGCGAATATGGCCGGGAAGAGTACTTTTCTCAGGACCATTGGTGTAAATATGGTACTGGCCTCTGCCGGTGCTCCAGTTTGTGCAGAAACACTGTCCTTTACCCCAGTAAAACTTGTCACCAGCATACATACCATCGATTCCCTGGCTAACAATGAATCATACTTTTATGCTGAACTCAAACGACTGAAACTCATTATCGATATGCTGAAAGAAGGCCGGCAGGTTTTTATCATCCTTGATGAAATTTTGAAGGGAACCAACTCCAACGACAAACAAAGTGGCTCCAGGGCACTGGTAAAACAACTGGTATCACTGAAGGCTTCCGGCATTATTGCCACCCATGATCTTTCGCTGGGTGAATTGGAGAAACTATTCCCGGACAACGTCCAGAACAGATGTTTTGAGATCATCATCGAGAAAGACCACCTGGATTATGACTACTTGCTTAAGGAAGGCATTGCCCGCAATATGAATGCCACCATATTAATGGAGCGGATGGGGATTACGGGGATATGAAGTTTGAAGTCTGAAGTTTGAACTCTGAACTCTGAACTCTGAAATTCCGCGTACCTCGTACCCCGTACCTCGTCCCCCCATCCCCCGTCCCTCGTCCCCCGTACCCCGCACCCCGTACCCCGTACCACAATATGTATTAACTTTACGATTAATTAAGAACCCATGATCATTTTCAACGACGAATATTTTATGCGGGAAGCCTTGAAGGAGGCGGAAAAAGCCCTGAAACTTGGTGAAGTCCCGGTTGGGGCTGTGATCGTAAGCGGAGATAAGATCATCGCCCGGGCACACAACCTGACTGAGCAGCTGAAGGATGCGACTGCCCACGCTGAAATGCAGGCATTCACCGCTGCCTCTGAGTACCTGGGTGGTAAATTTCTGGTGGATTGCAGTCTTTATGTTACCCTTGAACCCTGTGTAATGTGTGCCGGAGCCGCATACTGGACCAGGATCTCAAGACTGGTGTATGGCGCAGAGGATCCGAAACGGGGGTATTCCCTCACCAAAACGCACCTTCTTCACCCAAAAACATTGGTTTTTAAAGGGATACTTCAGGATGAATGCGCTTCAATACTAAAATCATTTTTTGATCAGAAACGTACATGAAATTCCTGGACAAATACAAAGGATTAAAGCCTTCAGCAAAGGAAATGGCTGCTGTTGCAGAATACTTATGGCACAAAGGCTGGGCCGAGAGAAATGCAGGGAACATGTCGGTGAGACTGGGCGATATGATTGTTGACCCGGATGTTCTGAAAGACGCAAAGCAAATTCCATTGGATCGTGCTTATCCTTCCCTGGCGGGCCAGTTTCTGCTATTGAGCGGGAGTGACACACGCATGCGGAACCTGGCAAAAAAGCCGGCGAAGAATACCTGCCTGATACATATTGGGGAAGAGGGTAAAGATTACAGGATCTTTAAGGATGCTGCATCGATACTGCCTACCTCCGAGTTGCCCACCCACCTGGCCATCCATCAGCAATTGATCTGGGATGGGAGAAAAGAAAAAGCCCTTTTGCATACTCATGTAAATGAAGTGATCGCACTAACACAGATTGCCGAGTATTGCTCTAAGGATTCGATTGATAATTTGCTCTGGGGTATGCATCCCGAGACCATAATGTTCATACCCGATGGTATAGGTTTCGTGCCTTATACACTTCCTGGTACAGATGAAATAGCAGAAAAGACACTCAGGGCCCTTAAGGGGCATCGAGTGATCATCTGGGAGAAGCATGGTTGCCTGGCTGTAGGAGAAGACCTTTTTGAATGCTTTGACCAGATTGATATCCTGGCCAAGTCGGCAAATATCTTTTTCACCTGCCGGAATGCCGGCTTCGAAGCTGAAGGGATGACAACGGAACAACTGAATGAGATCAAAAACATAAACAACGCCAATCTCTAGGCACTCCGCACTTCAAGCACTTTAAATACTCTAAATACTTTAAATACTCTAAATACTTTAGTTACTCTAAATACTCTAAATACTTTCTTCGTACCTTAGCACAAAGGATAAATCTCATGAGTCGCATAAGCAAAGAAACCATCGACAAGATCATGGATACCGCTAATATAGAGGAGGTAATCGGTGAGTTTGTGAGCCTGAAAAAGAGTGGCCAGAATTATAAAGGGTTTAGTCCTTTTACAGAAGAAAGGAATCCTTCTTTCTTTGTTTCCCCTGCCAAAGGTATTTTTAAGTGCTTCAGTTCGAACAAGGGTGGGAGTGTGGTTACTTTCCTCATGGAGCATGAACACTACACTTATCCTGAAGCTCTCCGCTTTCTGGCCAAGAAGTATGGCATTGAGATCGAGGAAAAAGAACAATCGCCGGAAGAGAAAGAGAGGATGGATACACGCGAAGCCCTCTTTCATGTTAATACCTTTGCCCAGAAATATTTTCACGAACAGCTGCTTGAGACCGATGAGGGAAAATCTATCGGGTTGTCCTATTTCAAAGAGCGGGATTATAATAAGGAGATCATTGAAAAATTCGGGCTTGGATATAGTCCGGAAAGCTGGGATGCTCTGACTGAGCATGCTCTGGCGAATGGATATAAACTGGACTACCTTACAAAGACCGGCCTGACCATTGAGCGTGATGATAAGAAACGCTATGACAGGTTCAGGGCACGGGTGATGTTTCCCATTTATAACCTGTCGGGAAGAGTGGTTGGATTCGGAGGACGTATCCTTACCAAGGAGGAGAATAAACCTAAATATGTCAATTCTCCCGAATCCGAGATATATAATAAGAGTGCGGTTCTGTATGGCCTGAACCTGGCCAAGTCGGAGATCATCCGGCAGGATAAATGCTACCTTGTTGAGGGATACACGGATGTGATCTCTATGTATAAGGCCGGTTTCGAAAATGTGGTATCTAGCTCAGGTACGGCCTTAACGCCTGATCAAATCCGGCTTATCAAGCGCTTTACTAAAAATATCACCATACTTTATGATGGCGATGAGGCCGGTATTATGGCTTCTTTCCGTGGCATCAACCTCATCCTTGAGGAAGGCATGAATGTTCGGGTCATTATATTTCCGCCTGATGAAGATCCCGACTCATATGTAAGAAGCCACCGTACTGCGGAAACCAAAGATTTCCTGGCACAGGAAAAAGATTTTATTCGTTTTAAGACCAGTCTTCTGCTGGATGATGCACAGGGCGACCCGGTTAAAAAGGCCGGGCTGATCAGGGAGATCGTTGAGACCATTTCCCTCATCCCCGACAGCATATACCGAAGCGTTTACATCAAGGAATGCAGCAGCCTGCTGGATACACCGGAACAGATCCTGGTGAATGAGCTGAACAAGATCATCCGTCAGAAATTCAAAAAGAACCAACCCGAGCCTGAGCAGTATACTCCTGATCATGAACCTGAATCCGTTCCACAGGCATTGGATGTGGATTTTACGAATAGTGAATTTCAGGAGCGGGAGATCGTCCGCCTGCTTATGCAATACGGAAAGAATGAGATCACTGTTGAAAAGAAAACGGAAGAAGAGGATGGCAGCATATTGACGGAAAGCGTTACCATTTCTATTGGTAAGTATCTTGTAACTGCGATCAGGACTGATGACCTGACCTTTGAGAACGCAGTTTATCAGATGATCTTCGACGAATATCATAAGATACTTTCACAGTTGGGAGAGGTAGATGAAAAGGAATTCATCAATCATGAAATGGAACAGCTCAGGCTTACCTGTGTTGACCTTTTAAGCTCTCCTTACGAGCTGAGTGAAAACTGGGAAAAGAACAAAATATATGTTACCACCGAAGACCAGCAATTGAAACACCTGGTCGATAGCTCCTTGCTGTCATTCAAGATCAAAAAGATAGAAGTGAACATGGCGTCTATCCAGCAAAAACTGAAAGTCCTGGAATCTGATGAAGACATGGAATTCCTGTTACGGGAGTTGCAGGGCTTGAAGAATATCAGCCGGAAGTTTAATCAAGACCTGAGCAGGATCATCACCCACTGACATAAAACACGTGGAGACCGCATCTTGCGAGACGGTCTCCACCATTTCCCTTCTGCCGTAGCGTCAGGTTTATGCCAGGTTACTGTTATTTCGACTAATGCTTTTGGTTCCTTTTCCTTGCGGTCTGATCCCCTCTGCACCTGAGCTTTGTTTTTCTCAACTCTTGCGAGCATTGTTCTTCTCCACCCCGGCCTTTACCCGTCCCCGGCCTTACTCTGCCTCCGCCTATTGGTTTCAGCGTCGCATTGCCTTCGCAGACTCCGGCCAGCCCTTTATCGCTCACCTGGTAAAACAAATATACGAAATACAGGAGGCGCTGTCAAGTGTTATAGCTGCCAAAGTATCAACATCTTATCAACAATGTTTTCCAACATTGTTGATAAGGACACCTCTCCCCCTGGCCCCCTCTCCTCAAGGAGAGGGGGAAAAGGGGGTTGGGGGGTTAAGGGGGTGAGGTGCTATTGAACTACTATTTTTACACCTTCACTATGGCTGGCAAATTCGGGTGCATACATGCACTGTATGGTCGATATCCCGTTTGAGAAGCTTCCCCTTTGAGTAACATTCAATGGATATTCAAATACCCAGGTTCCCTTCCTCAGGTAGCTGAAGAAGAAGTTTACGGATGCATCACGGATACTTTCGTAATAACCCATGCCTCCCTGCCAGTGGTAGCCGGAAAGGGTGTTCTCAGGTTCCAGGGCAGCAGCACGCATGTCTTTCATATGCACAAATTCCATGTCACGGTCTACACGGATCTCTATCCGGGAGATGACTTTATCGCCCGGTTTTAGCACATCATTGTCATTAATGGGCGTCAGCACCGGACCTTCGGTTGTATAGGTTTTCAGGAATAACTTCTTCTGAATGCTTAAGGGTGAAGCATGTGCAGTGATCTTATCCAGGTCTTCGAAGTACTGCCAGTAAACAGCTCCCCATGCGACACCATCATTGGATTTTGTCACCTTGATGTTCGCCATCCCGGCAGTGATCTCACTTCCTGTCCAGCTGTGCTGAAAGTATCCGGTTCCGGCTTCCTTTTCCACACCATCAACATTCGCAGGATCGAATACTTTTCCATCTATCTCAATGCTGATCTCGCCTTCTTCTGCAATGAGGTTGGCACCGCGAAGAAGTAAGGCATAGCATGCGTCCGCAGTGGCTTTGGTGGTTTCCCAATCCTGTGTTTGTTTCTGCTTCAGCAGCCAGGTTTTCATCAGCTCTACTGATGCCTTATCATTCATGATCTCATCGAAAGCTTCTATCAGAAGGGCCTGTGTTTCTATAGGTGCTTCATGCCAGTAATAACCTGCATCCGCCCGCCAGTACATACCCATCTCATCATCGTATAAAGCGTGTTCCTTGATGGAAGCAACAATAGCCATCGGAAGGGGTTCATCCCCCAGTCGATGTAGTGCCAGGGCAATCATACCCTGCATGTATTTATTCTCATCATTCCAGTATTTTTTGGCCTGCTCCTTAAAATATAGGAAGGCCTCCTTATGCCTGGCCAGAAAATAATACTCATCAGTAAAGAAACTCCTTGCGTAGAGGTACTGAATATGGGTACGGGTAATATTCTTTGTGGTCAGATAATCTTTACGCTTGCTTTTGATCATGCTGAAGTCTTCAAACATCCTGTCATCCAGGTAGCGTATCCCATTCTTAACCATTTTAAGTATCCTGTGGTCGTTCTTATCGAGGATACCCAGGGCAGACATCTTTCCCATGCCACTGATAATATATTGAGTAATATACCTGCTGTCTTCTCCTCCTGAAAACCATGGCCATCCACCATTGTCCAGCTGTTTTTGCTGCAGCTTGTTCAATGCTGTGGAGAGCTCATTGTCCATTTTGTTGAGGTCGAACAAGAGGGCGATCCGTTTCTTTCTCTCCGATTCATTTTTTGCCTGCATCACCCATGGTGTTTCTTCCAGGATAGCATTCTTCAGATCCTGGTTCTTTTCAAGATTGGACAACAAAGCTTCAGGGCTTTCATTCATCCAGCTTTCAAACACCATTTTGATCTTCGGGTGCTGTCCCACGATGTGAGAAGCAAATGCATTGGCATATACGCGGTTGAAGATTTGCTCTGAGCACTCATGAGGGTATTCCATCAGGTATGGTAATGCCTGAACAGCATACCATGCAGGATTGGCAGTAAACTCCAGTATGTAATTGTAATTCGTTAGTGTATTGCTGTTTGAATTTGCCAGCTTCTCGAATACAAAACTTTTGGTTTCATTTCCCTTTATAGGTAAAGGAAGAGACTCGGTGACAAGCATCCTGTTCTTTAGAACGGGGATCACCATCTCTTCACCGTCACTGAAATCGCCGGAGGTAGCCATAACACGATACATGACCGGGCCAACATTATCAGGGATGTTCAGTTTCCAGCTCACATAATCGCTTTTGCCTTCCGAAACAGTGAAATCCACCTCTGCTTCATCGTTACCGAACAGGCCGTCTACCGGCTTCATGCTGATGGCGTCCAGTAATTGCAATGTAGCGATTCCTTTCAGTTCCTTTTCAGACATATTTACCACTTTCGCACTGAACCAGATCTCATCACCTTCCCTGAAGAAGCGTGGCTGATTGGGTACGATCATCAGGTCTTTCTGGGTGACCAGTTCTTTTGTGACTACCGCTGAACTCAGGTCCTGGGTATAGGCAAAACCCATCATCTTCCACCTCGTGAGCGATTCCGGCATGGTAAAGCTTATGATCACATCACCGTCTTTATTGGTTCTTAGCTCAGGGAAGAAAAAGGCTGTTTCCTGCAGGTTTTTCCTGATCGGGATATCATCATTGGATGTGGACTTGTCCGGAGGTGGCTCAATAGCCGGATCTTTTTCAGCAGGTGTATGTGCAGTAATGGGTATTATTTCCTCCCCGAGAGTAGCTTCCGGAATATCACCATCCATAGCTGTCTGGGCCATGCCTCTCATATTTTTCGTATTGTATCCTCCATAGCCCCAGCTATAATTATAAACTCCCTTCCAGTTGAGGAAGTCATATGCCCTTAGCGGGACGGCTTCATAAGTACTATACTCCTGGTAGCTTAAGCTGGAATTCTGGATAAAGGCATTGCCGGCATTCCAGAACGTGTGATAATAGCGTGAATGAAAAATATCAAACAACCACTGATTGGGTAAAAAAGCATCCAGGCTGGCATCATACATACCGGCCAGCATTTCAGCGGCTACCTTTTCTCCTTTATGCGACCTGATATGTATGTTCCACTGTTCTTCCTGGCCGGGAAGGAGCTTATTGCGAAAGCTCTCAAAGGTGATATCCAGCTTTTTGTTGCTGTAAGGCACATTGATATCTGTGGAATATTCATAACTGTGGTTGTGGCTTATAAACACAAGGCTCATTCCAAGTCCGCCCCGATCCTCTTCATGTACGGGAATCTCCAGTATTCTTTGCTCGTTGTTAAGGGTCATCCATTTATGTTCCCTCTTGCCATCTTTGTCTTCCAGTTCATACAGGATTTTCACGTCTTTATATGCTGTTCCAAGGAGAAACACTGCTTTCTCACCCGGCTCTGCACTTGTCTTTATTGGGAAAAACAGGGCTGGCTTTTTATCGGCCAGGTTCTTTTCTTCCACTGAAAACAGGGTAAAGAATTTTGTCACCTCAACGCTTTCCCCAAATACATCTTCTGCAGTCATTTCAACTTTGTAAACACCGCTTTTCCACTTGCCAATTTCACCTGTATTTAGTGCTGATTCCTGCTCAGTATCGGTAGTTTCATGATAAAGTGTTTCGAGTTCTTCCCATCCTGAGCGGTCATTTTCATCCTTATAAATGCTATTTGGGAACCACTTATTAAAATCATCCTTTGTGATCATATATACATCAGGCTGTGCCCAATCGCGTTGGTGCAATACCTTTTCCGGTGCTTTCAGTCTGCTGATCTTCACATCAACTTCAGCCGGTTCCTTTTCTCCATTCAGGTTGGTGGTCGTAATGGCTATTTGTTCAACCGCATCCCTGTTGACCATTTCTGCAAGATCAAGCTTTATCAGGAGTGACTTTTCTCCGACAGAGACAGACTTTTGTGCTGAATGCACCTCCCCGCTGATATCGGTAACATCAACCATCAGGGTGTAGTTGAATACGGGAGAATATAAGGCAGGCTGACTACGATCAGGGATCGCTGTAAATGCTACGCTGAAACTTCCATCATCTGCAGTTTGTGTTTCCCCGAATGCAATTTCGGTTTCTGATGTTTGTGGATAAAATCCCCACCGGAAATATCTGTATGGGTAGTAAACATTTCTCACTACACGGTACTTCACACTGGCATGATCGATAGCATTCCCGGCATAGGCCATGGCTTTACCGCTCAGTGTAACTTTACTATCGAGCTTATAACTTCCTTTCACCGGATCGAATACTACTTCAAATTTCGGCCGCTTATATTCTTCGACCGAAATATAATGGCGGCCATATTCATTTTGAATACGCATCCTGCCTGTGAGTGTGCCCACTGGGGTGGTGAAGGAAGCACTGAATGAGCCGTATTCATTCGTTTGAAGCTCTATTTCAGAGATCAACTGATTGTTTACATCGTAGAAGCCAACACTGATTTTTTCATTCTTTACAATTTTATGTTCTTCTCCGAGGCTTTCAATCACAATGCCTTTGAAATATACAATTTGTCCGGGGCGGTAAATGGCCCTGTCGGTGAAGAAATGTGTATTCCTGACTGCCTTTTCCGGCTGATGCCATGGCTTTGAGATATAGAAAAAATTGGGAGAGGAAAAACGATCAACATCAGTCATGAAGTCCAATACCAAACGATTGGAGTTTCCGCTTGTAGCTTGTATAATAAAAGCACCTTGCTGATCACTGGTATACGTGCCGGTTTTTTCTAGCAGGTATTCCCTTTTGTTGTTATCATAATGTTCTTCGTAAACCTGGACTTTCACATCCGGCATGCTTTGTCCTTTAGCTCTGTCGAGAACATAAAACATGAGGTCGCCGTTATCCTGCTCCTTACTGATATAGCTGATATTACTTACCCAGAAATTATTTATGCTGATCACGCCTTTACTTTCTTCAAAAGCCGGGTTGTCAGAGATCATCAGTCCGTAGTATCCTTCTGTCAGTGGCGGGATGGCCAGCTCTGTCCTATGTGTATTATGATCTGCATCTACAGCTAATTCGACCGACCATTGTTTCACCGGTCTGAGCTGCCTGTATTCTTTTAGTTTTCCGTCATTATTCCAATTTTGCCTTTGCTTTCTGTCTTCAGCCGGATCCAGTGGTACTACCCTTAAAAATAGCTGCGATACATTTCTAAACTCAAGCGATGAAAGAATATGTTTGCCGGGCAGGCTCGCATAATCAAGCAGGCAGTCCAATGATTTCTCCCTGATCTGTTTCAGGAGTATTTTGCATTGTGCCGCGCCGTATGATTCAGGGAATTCTTTTATGGCATTTTCACAATACTGTACTGCTACGGCCTTATCACGTTTATGTTCATCGGAGATGATGGGGGCATATTTGTTTCCGGAGCGATCGTATTGCAACGCAATCTCATAATAAATCTCTGCCACCCCTTCATGATCGATATATTTCGATTCCATCTGTTCAAGGGTGTGCAGCAGTAATTTATCTTTCTCTTCAAAAATGGCATGATCATAATTAAAGTTCAGCCGGCTTAAGTCAACATCGATCAGCGCTGTCGGGTCTTTATCACTGAGGTGGAAAGCAAGCAGGTCCTGATAAAGCTTCAATGCGTGAAATTTCATGGAAAAGTCTTCTTTCTCTTCCAGTTCAAGCCTGACAAAGGCATCTGCTATGTCGAGCATTTGAGGATCGTCAAGCTCAAAGCGTATGGCCGGCCTGCTGCTCATGAATTCATCATTCTTGTAAAAGTCCAGGGCCTGATGTGCCAGGATATCAAAGAGGCTGGGCCTGAAAATGTGTAAGCTGTCCTCCTTGGTGAGGATATCTTCATATACAGAGGCCAAGGTGTTTTGAAGGAGTGTTTTGTTTTCCAGGGACTTATTGAGCTCCCCAAAGATCTTTTCAGCAAAAAGTTTCTGATCCCAGGTGGCCATGTCGTTTAATTCATAGTCCACCACATTGGTACGCTGAAGGATCAGGTACCGTTGGCTATTATAGTATCCAAGATACAGGTCGGCAAGAAGTGAATGCAGGACCTGGCTGGAGGGCTGGGAAAAAGCAGGCAGTTCCTGTTGAATGTAAGCGATTCCTTTCTCGAAATGGTTTTCTTCGAAGCGTGAACTAAGCCTGATGTTATATTCCAGGGCCTTGATCATCTGTGCTTCGTTCTTGTCTGCTTTTGCCCTTTCATAGATCTTGTTCACGATATCTATGGCAGAACGGGGCTTTCCTTTCTGTTCAAGTTCATACACTGCTTGCCACTCTTTGTCATAAATAGATTGGGCTGCACCATCAGCGACAGCAGTTTGCACGATAAGAGAAATCATTATCCCAAAAAGGAATAGCAAATTGAAGAAACGGGGTTTCATAACAACAGTATTTAGTTTATGCTTTTAATAACAGATGCAAACAGGAACAGTATTCCATAAAAGCCTTAATCAAGCTTGGCTTCCATGGGGTACTTCAGGCCTTTAATTTTCACCAGTTCGATCTTTACGGAGCCTACTATAACAGCAGATTTTCCCAGTACGGGGGCCTTGTTCCTGTCGTCAGTAACCCAGAGTGTCATTGGGTATGGTTCCTGGAAGATCTCTCCCTGCGCCACCATGGGCTTGAATTTCAGGCAGCGGAATTTTCCCAGCGATGTTTCCACGACCTCCCTTCCTTCGAAAACGATCTTGCTTACGTAGGCTGAATCGTCGAGGTAGAAATCAAGTCTGAACTCATCACCGGCCTCCGCATCGCTAAAGTCGATGGTGCGCATATAGTAAAATGCAGATACAATATCTTTGACATCGGGGGGAACGGGTTTCTCGGCCCTGCGGCTCCTGGCAATATGGTTTACCTGATCGAAATCAACATCATCCTCGTAGGTGTAAGAGCCTTCTTTAGTACGCCTGATAAAATGATAAGGTGTAATGGTTTCTTCGTCGACAAATGATTCGAAACGGTCATCTACCTTGAAAAACCAGCTGAAAAAACCTACCGATTTGCCGATTACCTCCAGATGAAATGTAGGCCTTCCATTAAATACCCTCACCTCATCTTTGATGCTGATCAGTCCCACTCCGGCAGAGATACCGGAGGTGATCCATGAGTCATAGTAAATCCTGTATTTTCCTGACTCACCCCTTTGAAATGGCATCTCCTCAACATAACGAATTGAGTCCTGTGCACTTAATCCTGCCGGGATAAGCAGAAGTACGAAACAAATATATGTGAGTGCTTTTATCATGATCTTATCTGTTTTGTACCCTTGTTTCAAAAAGTATTCCAAAGAGAACGCTTAATGTTAAAAAATCTTAAACGACCACATTAATGATCCTCTTCGGCACCACAATCACCTTCCTGGGTGGCTTGCCTTCCAGCCATCGTTGTGCTTCCTCAGCCTCCAGCACCGCCTTTTCTATATCCTCTTTGCTCATATCGACAGGAAACTCAATCTTAAATCTGAGCTTTCCGTTAAAGGACACCGGATAGAGATAGCTGTCTTCAATCAGGTGTTTTTCGTCCCATTCCGGAAAATCAGTATGCGTCAGTGAACCCTCATGACCCAGTTTAGACCAGAGTTCTTCGGCAATATGAGGGGCGTAGGGTGCTATAAGGACTGTCAGGGGTTCCAATACTTTCCTTTTGCTACAAGAAAGATCGGCCAGTTCATTTACGCAGATCATATAGGTACTTACGGCTGTGTTAAATGAAAAGCGTTCAATGTCTTCCCTGATCTTTTTTATGGTCCTGTGCAGGATCTTGAATTCTTCCGCTGTGGGCTCATTTTCCGTCAGGGTAAAATTGCCCTCATTATCGTGGAAGAGGCGCCATAATTTTCTGATAAACCTGAATACTCCTTCAATGCCTTTGGTATCCCAGGGTTTGTGATATTCCAGTGGACCCAGGAACATTTCATATAGCCTCAGGGTGTCGGCCCCATACTTTTCGATCAGCTCATCAGGATTCTGAACATTGTGCTTGGATTTCGACATCTTTTCAATCTCCCACCCACAAACATATTTTCCGTCTTCCAGGATAAATTCTGCATCTGCGAACTCCTGTCGCCAGTTTTTAAAAGCGTCAGTATCCAATATGTCGTTTTCAACGAAGTTGATGTCGACATGAATGGGTGTGGTGTCATGATCATCGATGAGCCCTTTGGACACATACACGTTCTTTCCTTTCACCCTATATACAAAGCTTGACCTTCCCTGTATTTTGCCCTGGTTGATGAGCTTTTTAAAGGGTTCTGCCTTGCAGGCGAGGCCAATGTCGAACAGAAACATGCTCCAGAAGCGGGCATAGATAAGGTGGCCGCTGGCATGCTCATCGCCTCCAATGTAGAGGTCAACATCCTGCCAGTATTCATTGGCTTCTTTGGAGAAATATGCATCATCATTCTTTGGATCCATATAGCGGTAATAGTAGCCGCTCGATCCGGCAAAGCCGGGCATAGTATTGGTTTCCAATGGATATCCATCCTTGTTGACCCAGTTTTTTGCCCTGGCCAGTGGTGGCTCGCCTGTTTCAGTAGGCAGGTATTTATCAACTTCCGGGAGTTTCAGCGGAAGTTCGCTTTCGTCAAGGGCATAGGGCATGCCATCTTTATAATACATAGGGAATGGTTCCCCCCAGTAACGCTGACGGCTGAAGATCGCATCGCGCAAGCGGAAGTTTATCGTACCGTATCCTATATTTTCTTCATTTAGTTTTTCAATGACTGTACGAATGCCTTCTTTAACATTCATACCGGTAATAAAGCCTGAATTGATCATCACGCCTTCTTTGGCATCATAGGAATCTTCCCATGTTAGGGGGTCGGATACCTTTTCTCCAGGTTGCGCCACCACCTGAAGGATAGGGATTTTGAAATGCTTTGCAAAAGCAAAGTCGCGGCTATCATGAGCAGGTACTGCCATGATGGCCCCGGTTCCGTAGCCCATCAGTACATAGTCGGCCACCCAAATAGGGATAGGCTCCCCGTTAAGAGGGTTAACTCCATATGCCCCGGTGAAAACACCGGATATCTTTTTTACTTCGGAGGCGCGTTCCCTCTCGGAGCGGTTTTTGGCCATCTCCACATACTCCAACACCTCTTCTCTTTTATCATTAGTTATGATCTCATCTACCCATTCATGTTCGGGTGCAAGCACCATAAAGGTGGCTCCCCAGAGGGTATCCGGACGTGTGGTAAAGACCTCGAGTACCTTATCATGATCTTTGATGCTGAAGTTCACGGAGGCTCCTTCAGAGCGACCGATCCAGTTCTTTTGTATCTCGACCAGGGACTCAGTCCATTCTACCTTTTCCAGTCCGTCGAGCAGACGCTGGGCATAGGCGGTGATACGCAGCGACCATTGTTTCATCAGCTTTCGCTCGACAGGGTGTCCGCCTCTTTCTGAAACACCTTCTTTCACTTCGTCATTGGCCAGCACTGTTCCCAGTTCTGGGCACCAGTTTACCCAGGTATCAGAGAGGTAGGCCAGCCTGTAGCTCATCAGCACTTCCTGTTGTTCCTTCTCGTTCATGGCATTCCAGCGGGATGCTGTGATGGGCTTACAATCCGTACAGGGAGCATTGATGCCGGCATTACCCTCACTTGCAAGGATACTGATCAGGCTTTCGATGGGCTCCGATTTTTCGGTTCCATTATTATACCAGTGATTGAACAGCTGTATGAAGGTCCATTGTGTCCACTTATAATAATGTGGGTCGCAGGTACGTACTTCACGGCTCCAGTCATAAGAAAACCCGATCTGATCGAGCTGCTTCCTGTAGCGGTCGATATTCTTATAAGTCGTTAACTGGGGATGTGTTCCTGTTTGGATGGCGTACTGTTCGGCCGGAAGGCCATAAGCATCATAACCCATAGGATGCAGCACATTATATCCTTGGTGCCGCATATATCGCGAATAAATGTCGGAAGCAATATATCCCAGCGGATGGCCTACATGCAGCCCTGCCCCTGAAGGATAGGGGAACATGTCCAGCACATAATATTTTGGTTTGGCAGATCCGGTAATGGCCTCGAACGTATTGTTCTTCTGCCAGTAATCCTGCCACTTCTTCTCGGTCTCTCTAAAGTTGTATTCCATTAATATATAATCCTTTTACAGCATGCGAAATTAGGAAAAAACAATAACTTTGTGAGGATGACAAAAAGAGATGAACGTTACCAGCGGCGCAAGTTGCAATCATCCAGGGCTACGGCCCTGATCAGCATCACCCTGGTGTTGATTATGGTGGGTTTGCTTGGCCTGATCGTTTTGCATGCGCAGAAGCTATCAGAATATGTCAGGGAGAACATCGGTTTTTCCATCATCATGAAAGAAAATGTACGTGAAGCAGGGATCGTGCAGTTGCAGAAAACCCTGGACGCTTCTCGCTTTGTGAAGTCAACGGAATATATCACTCCGGAGCAGGCTGCAGAAGAATTACAGGAAGAACTCGGTGAAGATTTTATTGGCTTTCTGGGCTATAACCCTTTGCTTCCTTCCATCGAATTGAAACTGCAGGCCAGTTATACCAGCATCGACAGCCTGGAGATGATCGAAAGCGAGATACTGGCTAACCCTGACGTGAAAGAGATCTATTACCAGAAAGACCTGGTGCACCTTATTAACCGGAATATCAGAAGAATAGGAGTTGTGATACTGGGTTTCAGTGCATTGCTGCTCATCATCGCTATTGCACTTATCAATAATACTATACGGCTTTCGGTATATTCAAGGCGATTTATCATTCGTACCATGCAGCTTGTTGGTGCTACGGGAAGTTTCATCAGGAGGCCATTTTTATGGTCAAGTGTACTACAGGGTATATTTGCTGCTTTTATTGCCATCATCTTTCTGGGCCTCTTATTGTATTTCTCACAACAGGAGGTGCCCGAGCTGGTGAACCTGCAGGATCTGGCCCTGATCGGTACCCTTTTCGGGCTGGTACTGGTGACCGGGGTCGTGCTTACATACCTATCGACATGGTTTGCCGTAAAGAAGTATTTACACGCCAAAGTCGACCACCTCTATTATTAAAATATGTTAATGCAGCTCTCTGCGAAGCTAAATTTGACTTACTTTTGACAAAAATCTGATTCACATGGCTATCAAAAAGAAGCAAGATAAAAAGGGTAAAAAACCGGCCGCTGAGCAACCCAAAGCCAATGTTGCCGGTGAAAGTAGTGTCGCTTTTGCATTCGGAAAAGAAAACTATAAGCTTCTCATCCTTGGACTGATCGTGATCACCATAGGCTTCCTGTTGATGATTGGCGGAGGTTCTGACGACCCCAATGTTTTCAGTGAAGACATTTTCAGCTTCCGGAGAATGACCCTTGCACCCATCCTTATCCTGGCAGGATACATCATCGAGATCTATGCCATCATGAAAAAACCTAAAGACTGATCTATACCCCCTGATCCATGGACTGGCTCGAAGCACTGATACTTGGGATTATCCAGGGTCTGACCGAATTTTTACCAGTCAGCAGCAGCGGCCATCTCGAGTTGGGAAAGGCCATACTGGGCGTTAATGCAGAGAAAAGCCTCGCCTTTACCGTGGTGGTTCATGGAGCTACGGTCTTGAGTACTATCGTTGTTTTTTATAAAGATATTCTGCAATTGCTGAAAGGGCTGTTCGCTTTCAAATGGAATGAAGAAACCATTTATATTGTGAAGATCTTCATCTCCATGATCCCGGTGATCATTCTGGGCATCTTCTTCAAAGAACAGATCGAGGGCTTTTTTACCGGCGATATATTATTGGTTGGCTCCATGCTTATCATTACCTCACTATTGCTGGCCTCTACCTATGTTATCAAGAGCAATGAGAGAAAGATCTCTTATGTCGATTCTTTTATTATTGGAATTGCACAGGCCTTTGCAGTATTGCCGGGAATTTCCAGGTCCGGTGCTACCATCTCCACCGGTTTATTACTTGGAAACAGGAAAGCCAATATAGCACGCTTCTCATTTCTAATGGTACTGATCCCTATCCTGGGAGCCAATTTCAAAGATATTTATGACGGTGGTATGACAGGGGAGGACGGCATGGGCATGATCCCACTGATCGTTGGTTTCCTGGCAGCATTCATTTCCGGCTTGCTGGCATGTCGCTGGATGATCGGGATCGTCAAAAAAGGAAACCTGATGTATTTTGCCATTTACTGTTTCATCATTGGCAGTATTGCCATTGTTTATTCTATTGCTTTTTAAATCATGGATCTTAACAGGAAATATGATTTCCCGGCAGGAGAAGTGCTGTTGATCGATAAGCCTACCGATTGGACTTCATTCGATGTGGTGAATAAGATCAGGCATTTGATGCGACAACACCTGGGTATAAAAAAGATCAAGGTAGGGCATGCCGGCACCCTGGATCCGCTGGCAACAGGTTTGCTCCTGGTTTGTGTTGGCAAGGCTACCAAGAAGATCAATGAGTTTACCGGCCTGGACAAGGAGTACACTGGGACGCTCTTTTTAGGTGCCACAACACCTTCCTATGATCGGGAAACTGATATTGATCAGGAGTTTGAAACAGCACATATATCAGAAGAAATGATCCTGGATGCAAGCAAGCAATTTCTTGGAAAGATCAAACAAATACCCCCCGTTTACTCCGCTATCAAGGTAGATGGCACCCGTGCATATAAAATGGCAAGGGGAAATGAAAAAGTTGATATGCCTGAAAGGGAGGTATATATCCACGAGTTTGAGATCTCCGAAGCAGGCATTCCGGAAAGCACGTTCAAGGTATCCTGCAGCAAGGGTACCTATATCAGATCACTGGCTCACGATTTCGGAAAATCCTTAAAATGTGGTGCTTACATTCAATCTCTACGACGAACACGTATTGGTAATCATAAGGTCGAAGATTCCATCAGCATCCCTCAATTGGAAAAATTTCTCGCCAGGCAAGCAAACAAGCAGGCCTGACTTCAGATAATTCATTTCGGTAGTTATTTACCAAAATCTCCCGAAAGTGCTTAATTTGTAGGGGATAGGTTTGACAAGACGGTCATTTTGTCGTATCTTTGCAAATCATTTCCTGATGACTAAATTAAACAGTGAAGAATGAAATTATCGCAATTCAGATTTCATTTACCTCCTGAACTTATAGCCAATCATCCACACGATAACAGGGACGAATCGAAGATGATTGTGTTGAATAGGAAGGAGCGAACAATTGAGCATAAAACCTTTTTGGATATTCTTGAATACTTCAGCGACGGGGATGTATTCACGATCAATAATACCAAGGTATTTCCAGCCAGGCTTCATGGGACCAAAGAAAAGACGGGTGCAGAAATCGAAGTGTTCCTGCTTCGTGAGTTGAACCGTGAGACCAGGCTCTGGGATGTGCTGGTGGATCCTGCACGTAAGATACGGATCGGAAATAAGCTTTATTTCGGTGAAGATGAGGCCCTGGTGGCTGAGGTGATCGACAATACTACATCACGTGGAAGGACCCTGCGTTTTCTTTTCGACGGGCCCTATGAAGACTTCAAAAAGACGATCTCCAGCCTCGGTGAAACACCATTGCCAAAGATCCATCAGCGCCAGGTAATGCCTGAGGACGAAGAAAGGTACCAGACCATTTATGCCAAACATGAAGGGGCTGTTGCTGCACCTACCGCCGGATTGCACTTCAGCCGTGAGCTGATGAAACGCCTCGAATTATTGGGCGTGTCTTTTGCGGAGGTCACACTGCACGCAGGCCTGGGGAACTTCAGGACTATCGAAGTGGAAGATCTTACCAAGCATAAGATGGACTCGGAAGAGGTGATCATCGATGCACAAAACTCCCTGCTGGTGAATACTGCCAAAGCAGGCAAGCATAAGGTTGTAGCGGTTGGAACCACATCCATGAAGGCCCTGGAAACAACTGTTTCTATAACTGGCAAGGTGAAGCCTTTCGATGGCTGGACCAATAAGTTTATCTTCCCGCCATACGAATTTCATGTAGCTGATGCCATGATCACCAACCTGCACCTGCCTCAATCACCTATGATGATGATGGTGGCTGCATATGCAGGATATGACTTCCTGATGGAGGCCTATAAAGAAGCCGTAGATAAGAAGTACAACTTCTTCACCTATGGTGATGCCATGCTGATAATATAATAGGTGCAGGGTTCCAGATACCGGGTACCGGGACCATTTCTAATATGTTAAAAGAATACGTTATTATTACGGCAGGAGGTATTGGGAAGCGTATGGTTTCCGATATCCCCAAACAGTTCATGGACCTGAACGGCCTGCCGGTGATCCTTCATACCATCAAAGCATTCGCAGATTATTCAAGCAACATCTCTTTTGTGTTGGTATTGCCTCAGGATAGTATGGATGACTGGGCAACGGTAGAAGAAAAACTTCCCCAAAACATTGCATATATAGTTTGCCCCGGAGGGGAAACACGTTTCGATTCTGTTAAGAAAGGCCTGGCCATGATAGATGGCGATGGAATGGTAGCTATACATGATGCAGCCCGTCCACTGCTTTCAGTTTCATTGATATCGGACTGCTTCCTGCTGGCTGCTCAAAAGGGGAATGCTATCCCGGTGATCACACTGCAGGATTCCATGCGGGAGATAAGCGGCGATGAGTCACGGCCTGTCGACAGGGATAAGCTCAGGCTGGTACAAACACCACAGGTTTTTGAGCTGGGCTTGATCAAAAAGGCATATGAGCAGGCGTTCAGAACCTCTTTTACTGATGATGCTACGGTTGCTGAAGCATTTGGAGCAAAAATAAACTTGCTTGATGGTGAGAAAAAAAATATCAAGATCACAAGCCCGGAGGATATGCTGATTGCAAAGGCATATCTGGCAGAATAGACCTGGCAGGTCGGAGACCTGCCAGGTCAGTTTTTCCGACCTTTCCAGCTGAAGGAAAGTAAATTCCCAAGCACCCCACTCAGACTGATAAAGATGAAATAAACAAACTGGAAGGAGATGTAGTTTCCCATCAGCTTTGTTTGCCTCGCAAACCTGCTTGCTTTCCAGAGAATGGGGAAGTCGATGATACATTTCAGGAAAAACAGCCCTCCGAAGATCAGTATTCCCGGCAGGGAGAAGAAAGCAAATACCATTGCAGTGATCATACTCAGGTTAAAAAGCAAGACAATAATGGCAGAGGTGATCAGAAAGGGGTTGCTGTAGGCCGGGCTCTTGGCTACCCAGCGGAAGCGTTGGTTCAAGAATTCCTTAAAACTGTGTGATGCCTTTGTATATACTATGCTTTCCGGGTTGGTGTTGAAACCAATCGAGCCTGATGGAAATTGTTTATTGAACTTCTCCATTAGAAACATATCATCCCCTCCCGGGATATGTTCATTCCCTTTGAATCCACCGACTTCAAAAAATGCATCTTTCTCATAACAGAGGTTGGCCCCATTGCACATAATGGGCTTTTTGATGCCAATGGAACCGCCACCGCTGGATACAAGGCTTAACAACTCAAGAGCCTGGAAGGATGCCAGCCAGCCCCGGGGACTGTGAACAGCTACCGGCCCGGCAATCATTTTGTACTTGCCCTCTTCATAGGAAGCGGCAATACTCTTAAGCCATTTTTGAGTAGGCAGGCAATCAGCATCAATAGTGCTGATCAAACTTCCCGTAGCCTTTTGTATCCCCAGGCTGAGTGCATTCTTTTTCCCGCTCTGCTCCGGGGGCAGGTTTATAATTTTGATTTTCTGATGATCCTGATATCTTCCCAGAATTTCAAGGGTCGTATCTGTTGAATGATCATTCACTACCAGGATCTCATAAAGCTCTTCAGGGTATTGCTGGCTAAGCAAACGTTGCAATAAGGAATCAATATGATCAGCCTCGTTTCTAGCGGCAACAATGATGCTGATATGTGTTGTGAGAGAGGTGTTGGCCGCTGCTTTTTTTAGTCTGTTCCACCCGATGGTAAAAGCAATGATCAGTATGCTATAGGCTGTAGCGGCAAAAAGGGAAATGATCAGAATGGCCAGCTCGGCATTATTCATTGGAGGACCTCCTGAAAAACTTAAGGCTGAAGACCATTATAGCGCCTACCAGGGCAGGAAGGGCAAGGTTGATCAGCCAGAGGCTGGTGGATGCTGCTACAACACCCAGGGCTAATTCGGGGGGCATTTCTGATGGATTACCAAGGTATACCCCGATGATAAATAAAGAAACTGAACCCCTGATACCCAGATCAGCAATGGCTACAGTAGGGATCATGGTAATGGTAAAAAAGATCACCCCGATGATTATCATACCATGTAGAAAGGGCAATTCAACGGAGAAAGCCCTGAGTAAGATCCACATCTGGCTTGAAAATACAATGAAGCGAAATGCACTCAGCATAATAATGATAAGCAATTCACGAACACTGTAGGCTGAAAGCACATGGATGTAGGAGGTGAACCTTTCAAGCGTTCTGCCTTTAAACTTCCCGGCCAGGGAACTGAGCAGGGAGATGTTCAGGAAAAGCAAAATAAACAATATGTTGAGGCCAAGGATTAGTATTCCTCCTCCCCAAAGGAGCCATGTGTATACATATGCCGGAATGTTGAAGTATTCGAGCAGGGTCTGGTGATGGCCCAGGAAAAGGAAGAAGATGCAGGTTGTTCCGGCCAGAAATGTGACCAGCAGCTGGCTCATGCTCCCGAGTATGGTAATAAATATACCCTCGATGCGGTTTGCCTTTTCGAGAATAAACACCCTCCCGAAATAATCCCCTACCCGGTTAGGGGTGAAGGAACTCACGGCAACACCGGTCAATACAGCTTTGAAGGAGGTGAGCCATCTCACCTTTTCTATTTTCCTGATCAGCAGCGACCATTTCAGGGCTTCTATACCCCAGTTGAGAATCATGAGCAGCCCAACAAGGATGATCATGTAGATAAACCATGTATTGTGAAAACTGTCGAGAAAAGCCTTGTAAACTGATTGGATGTCACGCTTGTGAAACAGCTGCTGGTAAATGAAACCGTATGTAGCAAGGATGATCAGTAAGCTGATCAGAAAATTGTATGTTTTGCGTACATTTGTTTTCATCTGGACTGCAGAAGTAGCATGGCTTTGAAAAACGATAGAATTATACTTGGCATCGACCCCGGCACCAACATCATGGGCTATGGGCTTATCCACCATAAAGGTAGTAAAATAGAAATAATTACCATGGGGGTGCTTAAGTTGGGGAAGCTTCCCGACCATGGACTAAAACTGAAAACAATATTTGAACGTGTCAGTGCGCTGATTACTGAATACAAGCCGGATGAGCTGGCCATAGAGGCACCCTTTTTTGGTAAGAATGTGCAGTCGATGCTAAAGCTGGGACGTGCGCAGGGGGTTGCTATGGCCGCTGCACTGCAACTGGACGTTCCCATTTTTGAATATGCTCCCAGGAAGATCAAACAATCGATCACAGGAAACGGGAATGCTTCGAAAGAACAAGTAGCTGCCATGCTCACCACCTTGCTTTCCATAAAAAACCCGCCTGAATATATGGATGCCACCGATGGCCTGGCGGTAGCTGTGTGTCATTACTTCCAGCGTAAACCATCTGCCGGAGGAGAACATTATGGAAGCTGGAAAAGCTTTATATCCAAGAACCCGGATAAGATCAAATAATCCATTATGAGAACCTTTATTCCATGCTTACTGCTGCTCTTGTTGTTTAACGCATGCAGCCCGGTAAAGAATGACCGACCCAATATTATTTTCATCATGTCGGACGATCACGCCTCAAAAGCCATCAGCGCCTATGACAACAGCTTGATACAAACACCAAATATCGACCGCCTGGCAGAAAATGGCATCCGATTCGATCGTTGTTATTGCACCAATGCCATTTGTGCACCCAGCAGGGCTGTCATCCTTACAGGAAAGTATAGCCACATGAATGGGGTAATTGATAACTCAAGGCCCTTTGACGGAGAGCAGCAAAGCTTGCCGAAATTATTGCAGGATGCGGGTTATCGAACGGGTATCGTAGGCAAGTGGCATTTGAAAAGCACACCCATCGGCTTCGATCACTGGTATATACTACCCGGGCAGGGGCAATATTATAGGCCTGATTTTAAATCACCAGAGGGAAGGGTCAGCAGGGAAGGCTATGTTACCGATATCATCACCGATGAGGGAATTGCATTCATTGAAGGACGGGATCCTGAAAAGCCATTTTTCCTGATGCTACACCATAAGGCTCCGCATAGAAACTGGCAACCTGCTATACGTCACCTTGATATGTATGATGGAATAAAATTTCCGGTTCCGGAGAATCTTCATGATGATCATCATGGGAAAAGCAAAGCTGCCACAAAGCAGGAGATGAGTATATCCGGCCATATGTCATTAGATTATGATCTGAAGATGCCAGATAGCCTTGTGGAAAAGAAAAATATGGAACAGGAGATCTTCTTCTGGATAGGGGATGGAAACTTAAAGCAAAGGATGAGTCCATCGGATTATAGCAGGTGGGAATCATATTATGCCGAACGCGCAGATGAGTATAACACTCTGGTGTATGAGCCGGAAGCCATCGTTGAATGGAAATATCAACAGTACATGGAAGACTACCTTTCATGTATTCATACGGTGGATGAAAATGTAGGCAGGCTGCTCGACTACTTGCAGGAAAGTGGCCTGGATGAGAACACCATCGTGATCTATACTTCCGATCAGGGTTTCTTTCTCGGAGAACATGGTTGGTACGACAAGAGGTTCATGTATGAGGAATCACATCGCATGCCACTGCTCATTTCAGCGCCGGGATTGGAAGCTTCAGATGATGATCACATGCTTACCAATGCCGACTTTGCTCCTACCATACTTAAGCTTGCCGGGGCTGAGGTGCCCGGGGATGTTCAGGGTGAATCTTTCCACGAAATTCTGACAGGAAATAGTCCGGATAATTGGCGTGACGCTGTGTACTATCATTATTTTGAATATCCTGCTGTGCATCAGGTGAAGCGGCATTATGGTATCAGGACAGAAAAGTATAAACTGATTCACTTTTATTATGACGTTGATGAGTGGGAGTTGTATGATATAGAAACGGATCCCGGGGAGATGATAAACCTTGCTGAAGATCCCGCTTATGCTGAAATTATCGAAACACTAAAGGAACGCTTGTATGTCTTACAAGAGGAGTATTTAGATACCGATCATCAACAGTTTCTTCCAATATCAGTAGATAGTATCTCACACATTGGTGTCGGGAGGCCGTATAAACTTAAAAATAAGCCTTCCAGGGGGAATTGTGCACAATATAAAACACTCACCGATGGCATTGCCTATCCCGAAGGGGAAGCCTATAATATTGGCCTGGACAACTGGTGTGGTTTTCAGGGGGATGATTTCATTTTTGAGATGGACCTTGGAGAAACAATGAAGATATCTGAGATAAGAGTCGGTTTTTTGCAAGATCAGCAAAGATGGATCTTCCCACCAAAAACCGTCGAATTCATGACCTCTCAAAATGGTATGGAATATATGAGCATTACCAATGCATTATGCAACGAGCGCAATAAGGACGATAAGATCATGAAGCGCATTGCACATGCTGCATATCCCGGTCTGGAGACCAGGTTTATTAAGATAAAAGCAAAGAATATCACACTTCCTGAATGGCATGGGGGCGCAGGCAAGCCTGCCTGGCTATTTGTAGATGAAGTCATAGTAAACTAACTTTGCAAAATGAATATAGCTTCGCTGGTATCCGGAGGTGTCGACAGTTCTGTCACCATACCCATTCTGAAAGAGATGGGATATGATCCGGTGATCTTTTACATTAAGATCGCCATGGAAGGCGAGCCCGGCTATATGGATTGTCCATCGGAGGAAGATATTGAGATCACCACCTGGATTGCAAAGAAATACGGCTTGAAGATGGAGATCGTCGACCTGCAGAAAGAATACTGGGACAGGGTTGTCAGCTACACTGTTGAGACGGTTAAGAAAGGACTTACCCCCAATCCTGATGTGATGTGCAACCGCCTGATCAAATTTGGCAGCTTCGAGGATAAATACGGAAAGGATTTTGACCGTATCTCGACCGGTCATTATGCCTCCGTGATCGAAAATGAGCAGGGATACTTCCTGGGGACTGCTCGTGACACTAGAAAAGATCAGACCTATTTCCTGGGACAGATCACCTATCCGCAATTGTCGAAGGCCATGTTTCCCATCAATGACCTCTGGAAAAAGGAGGTCAGGCAGCTGGCTGAAGGGATGAAGCTTCCAAGTGCCAACCGCCCCGACAGCCAGGGCATCTGCTTCCTGGGGAAGATTAATTACAATGATTTTATAAGGAAATATGTGGGTGAAAACCCCGGCCAGATCATCGAACTGGAAACAGGCAAGAACTGGGGAGAGC
This sequence comes from Bacteroidota bacterium, assembly GCA_003648575.1. Next base: position 253 of record QMPN01000011.1, on the reverse strand, counting down.
ATAAAGGCCTGTGGTTTCATACTATCGGACAGCGGAAGGGCTTAGGCTTGAGTCAGGGCCCGTGGTTTGTAGTGAAGAAAGACCTGGAAGAGAACATTCTGTACATCTCTAATGGTTATGACCCCATTGCACAGTATAGTGATGAAGTGATGCTGGCTGATTTTCAGTTTATCAATGATCAGCACCCCCTGGATCTCACATCACCCAAGAAAATTAATTTTAAGATCAGGCACCAGCCCGAATTCAGTTCAGG